>JBCCNG010000175.1:0-7944 GCA_039025955.1 Cyanobacteria bacterium P01_C01_bin.72
ATATCCGAAGGTGTACCATATGCGAAGCGGCTTGCACTTGTCGCATTGAGTGTATCCTTTAGGACTGCCTTCATACAAGTTTTACGTATTCAATGGAAACAAGATTCAGTATGATTTACAAACTAATTTTGTCGAATAAATTCGAGGAATTCAGGTTGAACCCAACGATCAAGTTTGATTTTGTGCAAAGCTTCTAGGCTAGGAACGGTTTTTAATCGATTGATATGTTCGAGCAGCCAATCAGAGCGTATTTGAGAATCATTAACAAACAAGCTTAAATCTTTAGCTGAATTATTGGGGTTAAGTATTTTAGTCAGAATTTTTGGTTTTATTTTTGTCCATTGACTAACTAAAGAAATTGCGGAGGGGGTATTTGCCAACCAGTTTTGAGCAGCCATCATAGCTCGCAGGTAACTAATTATAATTTCGGGATATTTATTGGCAAATGATTGAGAGACAACAACACCATAAAAACCTGGCAGTTGATCCAGATCGTTAACGTGCAAATATTTATAATTTCCTCGTTCGGTTGCTAATTGATGAAAGGGTGAAAAATAAGCAAATCCTTCGGCTAATTTGGAATTAGAGGAGGTTTTGAGTGGGCGGAAATGCTGCTGGTGAAGCAGCATATTCCACCCCCAGTGATTCACTTGAGAATTTTTGAGAGGGAACAGTTGTACTCGATCCAGTAAATCTAGATGAGATAAACTCCTGAGTAGCATTCCGTGAGCAGATGAACCTACGGGGAGAGCGACGGTTTTATCTTTTAAATCTTCGATAGTTTCTAGCTTGGAGGTTTGAGGTACAATTACTGCGTTTCCATCGCCACCAGGGTTAATGGAAACAAAACTAACTAGTTGGGTAGAACTAGAAGAAGAATCATTTTCTGATGGGATTGCGCTTTGCAGTAGAGGATAGTCTCCTAAAATGCCAATGTCTAATTGATCGCCTTTTAATCCTTCGGAAATTGGCATCCCTGAGAGGTAATTGTGCCATTGAAGGTCGTACTTAACTCCCTCGTATTTTCCTGTTTTTGGTAAAAAATATTCTAAAAGTCTCAGACGTTGCAGAATTAAACCCGTAGTAATGGTGGGGATTGTACTATTTTGAATGCCCACGTTAATAGTAATTGTTTCTTGTTTTTGGCGATCGCGATTTAATGAAATTGCCGACTTGGAGATAGAATCAGCGGGAAATAGGGCGAAAAACTTATTTACAGAAGTTTTAGGATTAGCATTTTTATTATTAGTTAAAGAAGAAACATAAATATCTGCGGGTAAAGCAAATTCTTGGAGATTAACCAGAGTTAAAATTTCCCCATCCAATTCTGCTTGGAATTCAATATCTGAGGCAAAACCAAGATAGTTGCCTTGGGTAAGATATGCTCGCATTAGGCCAATACTATCGACAATTTCCAAATGGTTAAAATCGGCTAAGGTTAAATTTAGTTCGGCTAGACGAGAGATAAAAACATGATAGCTGGCAAAGCGATCGCTTAATATAATTACCCGCTTCTGTTTAATATCTGCCAGGGTATGCCAGCTTTTCTTGGCTAAATTGCCACTAGGTGTAACTATTAAACCATAATGAATTGAGCCAATCTTCTGGCGTCTAAGCTCGGGGTAATCGTAGGAGATAGTTTCAGAAAACCCCAGATCTACACGGTTGTTGCTAATTGCTTTTTCTAGTAACAGGTCGCTCTTAAAAGTCTCCAATGCTATCTTGATTTCAGGATTTGCTTGACGATATTGGTAGATGATTTTGGGCAACCAACTCTGAGCTAATCCGAAAGAACTACCTATGGTAATTTTATTTGATTTATGCTGTTTGAATTTAGCTATTTTATCGCTAGTGTCTGCCTCTAGTTCGACCAATTTTTCTGCTTTGTCGACCAAGTATTGACCGACATCGGTTAACTGAATTTGTCTGCCTAAACGATGAAAAAGAGAAGCTTTTAACTCAGATTCTAAAGACTTGATCTTGGCACTTACAGCAGGTTGAGTTAAATTTAAGCGATCAGCAGCTTCAGTAAAATTCAAACAACGAGCAACTTCTATAAAAACTTTTAATTGATAAATTTCCACGAGTGCAAATAGTTGGCAACTAACTATCAAAAAAATTAATCGATCTATCTAAAATTTCGATAAAAGACCATTAGAAATTGAGTAATAATCAAAAAAAATAATTACACATTAGATTTTTAGTCTTGGTAAAAAAAAGGTAGTAAAAAAAAGATTAAGATTGGAAATTTTCATAATTTTAGATATCAGGTAATAGTAGCCCCTTATACTAACGGAGAACAGTCCATGACGAACACTCAACACCTCAAGACAGATGTTTTGGTTGTCGGTGGCGGTACTGCTGGGACAATGGCAGCAATCAAAGCCAAACAAGCCAACCCAGAAGCAGAGGTTTTAGTTTTAGAAAAAGCAAATATCAGACGTAGTGGCGCGATCGCTATGGGCATGGATGGGGTTAATACTGCCGTAATTCCTGGTAATTCTACCCCAGAACAGTATGTCCGCGAGATTACTATTGCTAACGACGGTATCCTCAATCAGAAAGCAGTTTATCAAACTGGTAAATTAGGTTATGAAGTAATTCAAGAATTAGACAGTTGGGGCGTTAAGTTTCAAAAAGACACCTACGGCAACTACGATCTCAAACAGGTACATCGCGTTGGAAAATACGTCTTACCCATGCCCGAAGGCAAAGACTTGAAAAAGATTCTCGCCCGTCAGGTAAGAAAACATAAAGCAAAAGTAACCAACCGCGTGATGGCTACTCGTGTCATGGTTAAAGATGGTCGAGCCATCGGTGCTGTCGGGTTTGATGTCCGCAACGGCGACTTCGTGGTAATTCAAGCTAAAGCAGTCATTCTCTGTACTGGGGCTTGCGGGAGGTTAGGTTTACCAGAATCGGGTTATCTCTACGGTACGTATGAGAACCCCACCAATGCTGGTGACGGTTATTCAATGGCGTATCACGCAGGAGCGGAGCTAACTAATATTGAGTGCTTCCAAATTAATCCCCTCATCAAAGATTACAATGGCCCTGCTTGCGCCTATGTTGCCAGTCCTTTCGGGGCGTATACTGCTAATGCTGAAGGAAACCGCTTCGTTAACTGCGACTATTGGAGCGGTCAAATGATGCTGGAAGTTTGGAAAGAGCTTCACTCTGGCAAAGGTCCAATTCAGCTTAAGATGACCCATTTAGATGAGGATACTATATCCGAAATAGAATCGATTCTCTGGGCTAATGAGCGTCCTAGTCGGGAAAGATTTCACAAAAACCGAGGTGAAGACTACCGCACCAGTGGGGTAGAAATGCACATTTCCGAAATTGGCTTGTGTAGCGGACACAGTGCTTCTGGTGTTTGGGTAAATGAAAAAGCAGAAACCACCGTACAAGGTTTGTATGCCGCGGGAGATATGGCTTCTGTCCCCCATAACTATATGATTGGGGCATTTGTCTACGGTTTGATAGCAGGTACTAACGCGATGGAGTATGTGGCAGATATAGGAGATACAGAGCCCGATGCAGATTGGCTAGCAGCAGAACGAGAACGTATCTACAAACCATTACAAAACCCTGATGGAATTCCCCATACCCAGGTGGAATACAAACTGCGTCGCATCGTTAACGACTATCTACAACCGCCCAAAAATACTCACAAAATGGATATTGCTCTCAGTAAATTTGTGAACTATCACAGTACTTTAGAGCTAATGGGAGCAAGAGATCCTCACGAATTGATGCGCTGTATGGAGGTTCACTTTATTCGCGACTGTGCGGAAATGGCAGCGAGAGCTTCACTCTACCGTAAGGAAAGCCGTTGGGGTTTGTATCACTACCGTATCGACTATCCAGAAAAAAACAACGAAGAGTGGTTTTGTCACGTCAATCTCAAGAAAGAGAATGAAAACATGACTCTCTTTAAACGTCCCGTCGAACCCTACATCATTGATGTCAATTTGGAAGAAGAAGTCTACGACGTAACAGTCGCAAGTAGTAAGTAATTAATAAGTACTCCTATCTCATACCTACTACCTACTACTCACTACCTAATACCTATTTTTAAAATGGCTTTAACTACTCAACGTGTTGACGTTCCAGTAATCGTCGATGAATCCAAATGCTTAGAAAAATGTCGTGCTTGCATCGAAGTTTGTCCCTTAGATGTTTTGGTAAAAAATCCCGAAACTGGCAAAGCATACATGAAATATGACGAATGTTGGTTTTGTCTGCCCTGCGAAAAAGAATGCCCCACTGGTGCAATTACAGTACAAATTCCTTTTCTGTTGCGGTAGTTACACTTTTTAATCGGCATTGCCAAACCTAACGTGCAAAACAGTCTTTTGAGAAGTTTTTCTCCTGACTTTATGTTTATATCTTGACAAGTATCACTTGACATTGAAATCCGATTCTTGTAAAGTAGTGCTTGACACAAGATAGCTGTTGAATCGTGAAAAATCGACTAAAAGAACTAAGAAAAACTCGAAAATGGTCTCAAGCCGACCTTGCCAGAGCGTTAGAAATTAGTCGTCAAGCAATCAATGGATTTGAATCAGGGAAATTTACTCCCAGTTTAGAAATGGCTTTTAAAATTGCCAGACTATTTGATGTCGCGATTGAAGAAGTGTTTATATATCAGGAAAAAAATACTATGCAGATGCTAATTGAAAACTTAACTCAATGGTTGCCCAAAGGAGAAAAATTTACTGTTAAGGCTCTTAAGGCGATCGCATCAGCGCAAGAAAATACAGCATTATCCGAGCGATCACAAGTCGAACCTGACGATTTACTGTATGGCTTGTTAAAGGATTCAAGTACCACTGCTGCTCGGCTGCTTAAGAATTATGGTTTGCATTTGGATATTAAATCAAGGAATGATACAGCAAAATTAACAGCCCCAAAAATCAATAAATTCAGCCCCGAAAGCCAATATGTTTTTGAACTGGCGTTACAGTCAGCTCGACTGGAAAACAGAAAGTATATCGAAACCGAAGATTTGCTTTGGGGCTTACTTCAATTACTACAAAAGGGCGATTTCAACTTGAGCGATTTATTTAAACAGTATGAAGTGGATTTGCAATCACTGACAAATGAACTAAAGCAACTAAATAACTAAATTATGTATGACGATATAAACGATGAATTAATGCCTTGGGTGGAAATGCTGCAATCTACCGCAGTAGAAGATCGCTTAGTAGCTGTTAAAACCCTACAGCATATGGGAGATGAAGAGGCTATTTCGCCACTGATCGAAGCCTTAAATGATGAAGACACCAACGTCCAGAAGATAGCCATAACTGCGATTTGGGAGTTAACCAATCCCATTGCTGTCAAACCTCTAATGGCTTGTTTGCGATCGCCCGAGGAAGAAGTCAGAGAAGAAGCGTTATCAGCATTAAAAGAGTTAATTGCTCCTGCGGATTTGATGCTGCTGCTGGATTACATCCAAGAAGATAATTTTTATATGCAGCTTAATGTTTTGATTTTGCTGCGTAAAATCCACGACGCTCAAGCATTGCCCTACGTATTGCCCTTTTTTGAGTCGGAAACGGAAGAACTAAGGGAAGCCGCCATCACTACTCTACGTTATCTCAATCAAGTTGAAAACTGCCCTCCAGCATTAGCCTTAATTAAAGATTCTTCTCCTGTAGTGCGTCGGGAAACCGCTTTAACTTTTGGCTATCTTCAAGACGAATCCATAGTAAAACTGCTGTCAGAAGCCTTAATTAACGATACCGACTGGCAAGTACGCCGTAACGCAGCTCAATCCCTAGCTTTACACCAAGACACGGAAGCAATTCCCAGTTTAACCAAGGCTTTAAAAGACGAACATTGGCAAGTACGCAAGTTTACCGCCCGTACTTTACAAGGAATAGCTGACGATAGCGTAATTCCTGCCTTAATCAAATGCCTTACTGATGAATACTCCGATATCCGTCGCGATGCTGCTGTTGCCCTGGGTAATATTGGTAATCCCGATGTCTTACAAGCTCTTCAGCAAACCCTAGACGATCCTGATGCTGACGTGCGGATCTTTTCCCAAAAAGCGATCGATAAAATTCAGACTAAACAGGGTGTTACTAATTAATTTTCTTTTGTTGTTTGTTCTTCTCTAACTAGTCTAATAACCAACTGTACAGACAAGGCATACTTTGTCTTTAATAACCAATGACCGACAAACGCGAACAAGAAACCATCCAGCTGCTAAAACAAATTATCGAACCCCATCTGAATAACGATATTGTCAGTTTAGGTATGGTGCGGAATTTGAGAATAGTGGATGATTATGTTTACCTCAAGCTATATATAGGTTTTCATCAACACGACCTTAAAGATAAAGTACAAACTGCTTTATCTACCCTCGATTGGTGTAAAAAACCTTACGTCCAAATTTGTACCATTCCTGGGGTAAAACTGACCCTAGCAATTTCTAGTGGTAAGGGAGGCGTAGGCAAATCTACCACTTCGGTTAATTTAGCAATGGCGTTAAGTCAATTGGGGGCGAAAGTTGGCTTGTTAGATGCAGATGTTTATGGTCCTAACATCCCGCAAATGCTTGGTATAAAAGATACTGACGTTCAGGCAGTTGATACACCTCTGGGACAGAAATTTATCCCTCTAGAAGCACATGGCATTAAAGTTATGTCTGTAGGTTTACTTGCAGAACCAGAAAGACCTCTAGCTTGGCGAGGTCCAATACTCCATAAGATCATTACTCAGTTTATCAATGACGTTGAGTGGGGCGAATTAGATTATCTACTAATCGACCTACCTCCAGGTACAGGAGATGCACAAATTACTATCGTCCAAGAAAGTCCGATCTGCGGTGTAGTTATGGTGACAACTCCCCAACAGGTGGCATTATCCGACGTGCGACGAGGTATTTATATGTTCCGTCAGGTAGGTGTGCCAGTCTTGGGTATCGTGGAAAATATGAGTTATTTAGTAGACGATCTGGGCAAACGCACGGCAATTTTTGGGACTGGGGGCGGAGAACAAATCGCCCAGGAATTATCTACGCCATTACTGGGGCAAATACCACTCGATCCTAGTATTTGTAGCGGTGGTGATACGGGAAATCCCATTACTCTTCAACCAGACTCCTTAGCTACCAAGATTTTTAGTCAGATTGCCTTAGCCTTGAGTCAGACTTTTAATCTTGCTGACGATAGCACAGAGCGTCAGATCGTCTGTTCCAATGCTAATTAAATTTGCCAATTGAATAATTTTGGGGATTTTGACTACTGCTTTCATAACATTATTTATTGTGGATGGGTAGCGCTTACTCTTGGTCAGAAATACAGGAATGCTCTGACGGGACGGGATCGTATCCTCCTGGATGGAAAGGATGACAGCGCAAGAGCCGTTTGATGCCTAACCAACTACCTTTCACCGTTCCGTAAGTGGCGATCGCTTCAAGCGCATATTGCGAGCAGGTTGGCTGGAATCGGCAAGAAGGAGGAAATAAAGGGGAAATAAATCGACGATAGCCGCGGATTAAGGCTAATAATGTAGCTTTCATTGATGTTACTGTTACTGTTGAATAATATAATTCGCCTTAGACATTATCTAGGCAGGGCTTACACCCCTGACCGTTGCAAAGCAAAGGTACTGGACGCATTCGCATTCGCATTATAGTCGTTCTAATTAATTTCCATACCATACAAGTTATTAGCTCGTAGGTAGTAGGTAGTAGTAGGTAGCAGTAGTAGTAGTAAGATAATTGAAATAAGATAGTTTCGATTTAGAATGACTATACATAGAAAAACGCTTTGTTATTCCAAATCCTTGGTTTTTCTGCAATATTCTAGAAAAAAATTTTATACTAATAGAACTCACGTTTATCTTCAACCAAACTAGGGAAATTTGGTAGCCACCATTGATAGATTTCTTTCCAGGCATTGACTAAAGTTGAAGCTTCCTCTTGAG
>JBCCNG010000176.1:0-7939 GCA_039025955.1 Cyanobacteria bacterium P01_C01_bin.72
CGATTCTTGATGAATTAGGAATCAAGTCTGAGTGGTTAAAAAATAAAGTAACAGTAGGAGTGAAATAATGAATCAGCAGAACAATCAAAGTAGTTGGGAATTAGAGTCTCAGAATGATTTAGGTTACGGTCAGCTGTTTAACACTTTGTGGCAGCGCCGTTACTGGTTTGCGGGAGTCTTTGGCGGTGTGTTGGCTTTATCTGTTCCCCTCGCTCTGATGAAAAAGCCGATTTATCAGAGTCATATGCAGGTGCTGCCTGAGTCTAACTATCAGGCTAAGCAAATCAGACACAGTGGCGTTAACAATAATCAGTATCTCGAAAGCCAGTTTACCGATAATTCAGTAGAAATTGATTACCCAACTCAATTAAAGGTTTTAAGAAGTTCTGAGATTCTCAAGCGAGTCATTAATAAACTGGGCTGGGAAGTGTCTGCTACGGAAAAAGCCGAACTAATTGAAGCTTTGCGGGGAGCTTTAGTTGTTTCCCAAATTGCCGATGTCAGTGCGGAAGATTCAAAAGTTGTTCAAACAAAAATTATTCAAACTGTTTATTACGGAGAAAGTCCCGAAGGCACCCAGCAGGTGCTAAATGCGATTAAAGAGGTCTATCTTGAGTACAATTTAGAACAGCAGGAAAAACGTCTCAAGGATGGTTTAGTTTTCATTGAGCGGCAAATTCCTAAAGCCCAGAAAGAGCTAAATAAAGCTGAATCTGCTGTCACAGAACTAAGTAAAAAATATAATGTGGTCAATCCCGAACAGGAAGCGATCGCTCTTAAAGAAAATATTAGAAATATTGCCCTAGAAAGGGAAGCTCTATCGGCAGAGCAAAGCCAGATTACTGGTAACTATCAAGCGCTTCAGCAGCAGTTAGGTCTGTCTACCGAAAGCTCTGTTGCCCTCTCGCGTCTGAGTCAGTCAGGGCGATATCAGAACCTGCTCAATGAACTACAGGCAATTGAACTACAGCTGGCAGCAAAGCGGACGAAACACCAAGAAAGAAGTCCCGTGGTTCAAGGATTAGTAGAGCAAAAGGCTAATCAGCAAAATTTGTTGCGCAATGAAGCTAGAAGAATATTAGGCACACTTCCTGCCAACTTTGAGCAAGAATTGGAGTCCATGCGCAAGGAAGGACAGATAGCGACTAGCGATACTCAGTTTATCAGCGAGATTACCCAAGCTCAGGCAAATTTGACGGGAATTAAGGATAGAGCTGCGGCACTAGCGGCGACAGAAGCCAGACTCAAAGATAGATTAACCGAGTTTCCCGAACTTATTTCCCAATATAAAGATTTAACCCAAGAAGCTCAGGTTAAACTAGAAGCTCTACAACGACTCCGAGAAGCCAAGCAAGAGCTAGAAATTGAACTAAATCGCGGTGGCTTTAACTGGCAGGTAATTGAACCACCCCAACTTGGAGTACAAATTGGACCAAATCTCAAAAAGGATCTGCTGCTTAGTGTCGTCGTTGCTTCTTTTCTGGGCATAAGTACTGCTTTTGTTCGTGAAGCAATTGATGAACGTATCTCTAGCCTCAAAGAGACGGAGCGTCAGACTGCTTTGCCCATGTTGGGCAGTACCCCTGCTTTGCTCTTACCTTCTTCCAGTCGCTTTATGACCAAGCTGCCGTTTTTCTCTGGCGCTCATGTCAAGAGTGAGAGTGCAGAAGTTATTCAATGGCAGCCATTCAGGGAAGCACTAGACGTAGTTTATGAAAATCTGCGGCTATCAGGCTTGACCTCCAGCTTACATTCTTTGGCTATTACAAGCGCCACAGTTGGCGAAGGCAAGTCCACTCTAATTCTTGGTTTAGCTCTAAGCGTAGCTCGCCATCAACAGCGGGTACTTGTCATAGATGCTGATTTGCGCCGATCAGGTTTACACAAGTCTTTTAACCTACCCAATCAGACTGGTTTAACTGATTACCTGGCAGGAGAAATTGATGAGCCAGATATCGAGCAGGTATTTCTGCAGGGAGAACATATCGATCTGATCACTTCTGGGTCAAAAACCGACGATCCTGTTAAGCTACTTAGCTCCTCTCGGTTGAAAAAGCTGATTGAGCAGTATGAGCTAGATTATGACTTAATTTTAATTGATACTCCTCCAGCGATAGGCATGGTTGATGCCGTTAAAATTGCCTCCATTTGTGACAGTGTTCTCTTGATGATGCGCTTAAACAAAGTTAAATCCTCTGAATTATTAGAAGCAGAGGCTCTACTGAGCAAGCTTAATGTTTTAGGCATAGTAGCCAACGATTCCAAAGAATACGAAACTAAGACAACTTATCTGCTGCCTCAATCAGCTTAACTTTTGCTAGGGAAACAATTATGATCGACAATCTCTTACTCCGAACCTCAAAAATACTGACTCTAGATATTGATTCTTGCCAAGCTCATAGTTACCTGCCTCTTTGTGAACTGAAATGGCGACGCAAAAATTTGCTCGTCAGGAATGTAGCTGATGACTCGACCCAAGTTTTTCCCGCCTTAACCAGAAAGCAGTGGACGGAAAACTGCCTGCGTAATTCTTGGATCAAACGAGTTTGTCTAGATCGGGCGATGGGTGAGAAGGGGATTAAGCTGTGGGCAGATGCCTGTTATCTGGCAAGCAAACCTGTATACGTACGTATTCCTTCCAACAATACTTTGCCCTGCTGCAATAAAACTAACTACTGGCGTATCAAGCGAATACTTGACTGGCTTGGGGCAGCAGCAATTTTAACTTTGCTTAGTCCCCTAATGTTACTAATTACTTTGGCGATCAAGCTCTTAACACCAGGACCAGTATTTTACCGTCAGTGGCGAGTTGGTAAGCGAGGCAGACTGTTTAGAATGTACAAGTTCCGCACCATGGTAGTGGATGCAGAGCAAAAACATAGTACTGTGATGCAGAATCAAAATGGTTTGCACAAACTAGAAAATGATCCGCGCGTCACTTTTATTGGCAAATGGTTGCGCAAGTACAGCCTGGACGAGCTGCCACAGTTGTTTAACGTGATCAAGGGGGAAATGAGTCTTGTCGGTCCTCGCCCCTGGGCATTGTATGACGCTCTGCGGCTGGGAGAGCAAGGGGAAGCAAGATTAAATGCCTTACCCGGTATTACTGGAGCATGGCAGGTGGGTGGGCGTTCTACTCTCTTGGATCTTGATGCGGTAACTAAATGGGATTTGGAATATTTAGCTGGTTGGTCTTTAATTCAAGATCTGAAAATTCTTCTAATGACTATTCCTAAAGTTATCTCAGGCTTTGGAGCTTATTAAACTGCAAACTATTATTTTCCCAATCGAACATTATTTATGAACCTGAAGATTCTGTCTCCAATTCGACGACTACTAAGAGCAAGTCAATTTTGGC
This sequence comes from Cyanobacteria bacterium P01_C01_bin.72, assembly GCA_039025955.1. GTDB lineage: Bacteria > Cyanobacteriota > Cyanobacteriia > Cyanobacteriales > Xenococcaceae > Waterburya. Next base: position 3,359 of record JBCCNG010000176.1, read on the forward strand.
AAGATAATGGTTTGTTATTAAAAGAGTTCACTCACTTTAAGCGTATTGCTCTTCTCTCTGTTATCTTTACAATTACAGCCGCCGTGTTTGAGGGTTTTGGAGTCGGGTTTCTGCTTTCCTTTCTTCAGAGTTTAACCCAGCCTGATTCTGAAGCAGTCAAGACTGGTTTTGACTTGGTTGATGTTTGGATTTTGGGTTCAAATCAGCCCGCCAATGAAAGAGTTTACCGTATCTCTTTATTTATTCTGCTAACTACTTTGATTCGCACAACCTTCTCTTACTTAGGTCGTGTTTATAGCGGTTATGCGCAGGCGGAACTAACTTATCAACTGCGGTTGAAGGTTTTTGAGCAGCTTCAGGGAGTGGCTCAAAGCTTCTTTACCAAAACTCGTTCTGGAGGGCTAATAAATACTGTAACAACGGAAATCAGTCAGCTTAAGCAGGTCATGGATATTTCCTCGACTTTGGCGAGTAAGCTATCAGTTTTGGTAACTTATATTGTTTCCATGCTTCTGCTTTCATGGCAGCTCAGTATTGTTTCTATTTCTCTATTTGTACTGATGTTTGTGGGAGTTTCCACTCTAATCAAAAGAGTTAGAGAAATTAGCTTTAAGATTACCAAAGCAAATAGCGCCTACACTTCGGTCGCCTTAGAATTAATTAATGGCATTAAGACTGTTCACGCATCGGTAGCGGAAAATTTTGAACGTCAGCGAGCCAAATCCTCTAGCAGCAATTTAAGGAAAGTTGAGCGTCAGGCAACAACGTTTCGCTATTCGATCGAGCCAATCACGGAATCAGCCTCGACGACCATTTTGATTACGATGTTGCTCTATGCCTTTGTCTTTCTGATTCCGACAGGAGAGCTAACTATTGCCTCATTACTAACGTTCCTGTTCCTCCTTTTTCGCCTGATTCCGATTGTGCGCTTGGTAAATAGTTCCCGTTCTCGATTGAGTAATTTTCAGGGGTCAATTGGCAGTATTAGAGAATTATTGCGTCAGGATGATAAGCCCTACCTAGCAAACGGTACTCAAGAGTTTTTCCGCCTCAATCGAGGGATTGAACTACGCTCAGTAGATTTTGGCTATGAGCCAAATAATTTGGTTTTGCATGATGTTACTCTCAATATTGAGCGAGGTAAAATGACAGCCTTAGTAGGTGGCTCTGGGGCAGGAAAAACCACTATTGCTGATTTGATTACGCGCTTTTACGATCCCACTTGGGGGAATATTTATTTTGATGGTGTTAACCTCAAAGACCTAGAGCTTAAATCTCTTCGTCGTCGCATGGCTATTGTTAGTCAAGACACTTTTATTTTTAATGCTTCCGTTAGAGATAATATTGCTTATGGCTTAGATAACGTGAAAGAAAGTAATATTCTGCGCGCGGCCCAACTTGCTAACGCAGATGAATTTATTCGCAATTTACCCCAGAAGTTTGACACTAAGTTAGGAGATCGGGGAACTCGTTTATCGGGCGGACAGCGTCAGCGAATTGCGATCGCCAGAGCAATTTTGCGCGAACCAGAGATTTTAATTTTGGATGAAGCAACCAGCGCTTTGGACTCCCTAACGGAAAGATTGATCCAGGAATCTTTAGCCACATTATCAAGTAATCGTACCGTAATTGCGATCGCTCACCGTCTATCCACCATTGCCGAGGCAGACAAAGTGGTCGTTCTCGATCAGGGCAAAATTACAGAGCAGGGTAGTTATCAAGAACTTTTAGACCGTAGAGGAGAACTCTGGAAATATCATCAGATGCAGTATCAAAGTAACTGATGTTTATTCTGTCAAGATTGTCAATAATAATCCCATAAATACTTAGTGATATGATTCTCAGCCATAGACATAAATTTATTTTTTTCTGTAATCCGAAAACTGGTTCAACTAGTGTCGAAAAAGCTCTAGCTCCTTTTCAGGAAGGGCAAGCATATAACTATGGTTTGAGACAACATTACTCTCACTCCTCAAACCAAATGTTGTTTCCTAATAAACATATCCCCCCAGCAACTCTAAAAGCATGGCTACCTCACAAGATCTGGAATGAATATCACAAATTTGTGTTTGTCCGTAATCCTTGGGACTGGTTTGTATCTGAATGGAAATATCATTTTCGCCTTAATGCGTTAAATACAACAGATTTTATTAAGCGTCCCAGAGCTGCTGCAGCTTATTGCAAAAACTATTACTGGCTTAGGAAACTGAATCAGAAACAACAGTTTGAAGTTAAAGATATTGATTTTTTATTTACTCGTCTAAAGAATAATTTTCCTGTTTTCCCCAATACACAAGGACTATTTCAATCTCACTATGCTTACGATTTAGACGGGAATAAAATTGTAGATTTTGTCGCTAAATTTGAAAATATCCAAGATGATTTTCAGAAAATAAAAGACGATTTGGGGTTGGAGATTGATTTAATGCACTTAAATAAGACCAAGCATGATAGTTACCAGAGTTACTTTACTAAAGATTCTCGACAAAGAGTTGCTGAGTTGTGGCGTGATGATATAGAAAGATTTGGCTATACATTTAATTGAATTTCATCGTATTAACCATAGTAGGAAAATAACCAACTACAATTTATGTTATTCAAAAAAAGAAGATACAACGTTACTGGTCTCAAGCGATTTTTATATAAGTCTTTGGTTAAGGATAAAAGATGCAATTTTTACGATCTATCAAGATTAAATAAAAAAGCTAGGATTCCCCAGTCTTCAATTCTGAACATTTATGACCGAGATGATAATATCGGCAACTTTCTACCCGTTTTGGGAATTAGAAAAATGCTGGGGTTTGCTCCCGATACTTGGGATATCCACGATCCAGACATCGATTTTGACTTTATCAATAATAATTATCAGGGTGTAATTATTGGCGGTGCTGGACTTTTATGTCCACCTTTCAAAGACTTTTGGGTCAAGTATTCTCAGCAGTGTCACTTACCTACTGTTATCTGGGGAGTCGGTTCTGGTCTTGGTGCAGGAATTGGTGAAAAAATTAATTTAGAAAGTCAGGATAGTGAAACACGAGAATATATTGAAGCAGTATCAGAGATTTCCCGTAAGTGTGACTTAGTAAACGTACGAGATCAGCTAACTGCCGACTTTTTTAAGTTGCACAACGTCCATATAGCTGCCTGTCCTACTGTGGTTTACATGCAGGAATTCCGACAATATGTAAATTCTAACTCCAGCCGCGTCTTATACAGTTCTCATCATTTTGATTCTCAAGATGAAATCAGAAAAATTAAAGAGAGTGTAAGCAATATCTATCAAAACTTTTACTTCACTGAAAATGTCCAGCATCCTTATTTGGGATTAGACGAAATCATTGAAAATTACTATGTAGATAGTAGCTTGGTAGTTACTACAAGACTACACGGGGCAATCATGGCTTATGGCTTGGGCATACCTTACGTAGGTATTACTCGGGGAGAAAAAATTCGTTCATTTTGTAATGAATATGGCAATGGAATTTTAATCGAGAATATTAGCCAGCTTCAATCAATTTTGAGCGATACTCCCTTCAGCCAAATTCCCATGCAGCCAATAGCGATAGAACCTGTATTAGATTTTGGTAGTCGAGTTAAGCAATGGTCATCCTCTTTGACAACGGTCACAGTCTAGTAGAAACAAAAAGCAGTATTTTGATGCGTAATCTGAAATATAAAAACGATGGAAATTAAAAATTTTGCCCTGATCATTGGGGCAATGAAATGTGGAACTACTAGTCTATTTGACTATTTGTCCCAGCATCCAGAAATTGCTCCCTGTAAGCTAAAAGAGCCTCAATTTTTTTCCAGAAGTAATAATTTTCAGCGAGGATTTTCTTATTACCGTAGTTTGTGGAATTGGAATCAAGATCATCAATTTGCTCTAGAAGCGACTCCTGGATATACCAAGGTAACTCATCGAGATTCTGCTAACGCAGCCGAAAATATAAAACAAACTCAGATAAAATATAATCTGAAATTCAAGTTCATCTACATAATGCGTGATCCTTGGGAGAGGATTGAGTCACAATGTATTCACAATGCCTTAAAGTCTAGCAATAGAGAAGAAAAGGTATCAGAGGTAGATCCAAAAATTGTCGATGCTTCAAAATATGCATTGCAAATAAAAGAATTCTATGATCGCTTTCCGAGCGAAGATATTTTACTACTTAACTTTGACGAGTTAAAAACTGATCCAGAAGGAGTGCTATATAAAATTTGCTGCTTTTTGGATATCGACTCATCATTTGAATTTTCGGAAATCAAAGTAATTCATAATAGCAGAAACAGACAGATTATTAGGATTCCTGGTTGGCAAAAGTTAAGAGTAACTGCACCAATGCTGTATATTAATAGTGTTGTTTCTAATAATCAAAAAAATATTTTTAAAACCATTTTTGGCAAAAGTAAAAATGTTAAATGCAATATTCCTGAAGATGTAAAGCAAAAAATAATAAGTGAGTTAAATCATGATCTAAGAAAGTTAAAGGAAAATTATGGTTTCAATATTGATTGTTGGAGTTCAAAGTAATTACTACTTATGAACTAAAAACGATATTGCTTTGATGTTAAATATATTGC
>JBCCNG010000177.1:0-7933 GCA_039025955.1 Cyanobacteria bacterium P01_C01_bin.72
CATAAACAGTCCTCCAGACTGCTTCATCAAAATTTTAAATTAGCGATTTAAACCGCGTCTAGTTTGAAACCCATAGTTCAGAATTTAACTGTTCGTCCTAAAGGATATGTTATGCCCTTGTGGTACACTCAATGCGGCAAGTGCAAGCCTCTTCGCATAAAGGACTAGGGACTGACTGGGGACTGGAGACTGGTTACTGGGGACTAGGAAATGAGAGAATAATGTTGCTGGTAAGATAAAAACTACTGTTTTCTATGTGGACGCGGTTATAAGTTAGCGATTAATTTAGCGATCGCCATAAAGATTAGTCCTCATTTAAATTTTTCTCATAACAATGCTGTACGACTCTCATCTTCATTAATAATCAACTCTTGGCACAGCGCAAACCAGCGAATATTTGCCTGACTTGGGGATGATACCAGTTGCGAAAACTGGTTCTTAGCCCTTCTTTGCTAGTCGCCCAGCTACCCCCACGCAATACTCGATGTTCGCCATCAAAATATACTTCTGAATAGCCTGAATAGGGATAGGAAGAGAAACCGGGATAACCGTCAAACCAGGAAGAAGTCCATTCCCAGACGTTACCTAACATATCCTGACAACCATATATACTGGCTTCTTCATAAGTGTCAACGGGAGTTGTATGTCCGATTAAACGACCATAGTTGCAGTTAAAGGATGCTCCCTGGGCGGCTTTTTCCCATTCTGCTTCAGTAGGCAACCTTTTTTGCACAAAATTAGCGTATGCTTCGGCTTCGTAGTAGCTAATTCCCACTACAGGATGATCTAACCAATCAGGGTTATTTGACCAGTATAAAGGCTGATTAACAGGGTGTTGCTGTAACCATTGCCAGCCTGCTTCACTCCAATATTGACTCTGCTGATAACCACCTGAATTGATGAACTGCCTGTATTGTCTACAGGTAACGGGATAGCGATCAATCTCAAAAGTATCCACATGCAGCCGATGGGCTGGGCGTTCGTTGTCTAGGGCATTTACCCCATCGCTGCCAATGATAAATTCCCCTGCCTCTACTTGCACCATTTCGCTGATGTCTGAAGCAACATCTGAAGCAAAAGCGATCGCTTTTGAACTAGTGATTAACTGAGAATTACTAAAATCGACGATATCTAAACTGTGCTGTTGATAGAGTTGCCAGAGAAAAGTGATAGTTTCACAATGTTGACCTTCATGTTGAATTAGCCAACGCCAAAGTCTTTCCTGCTGAATTATGGGTGCAGTTGCCAAATAGTCTAAAGTTCTGCTCCTAACTGTCTGTAAATACTGTTTGATGGTGGCAATACTAGGTAAATTTTGCCGTTCCTGCTTGGGTAGTCCATCGGCGGCAAATAAACGCTGATATGCTGCGGGAACAGCTAGGGGAGAATCTGCCAGATGTTCTAAAATCCAATATGCCTCAGTAAAAGCAATATGACCGAAGTGCCAGCCAATGGGACTAAACTCTGGATGAACCTGCTGAAAAAACACTGATTTATCAATCTGATCGAGTAAATCTAGGGTGTCGCAACGAGCCTGCTGATAAATTTCGACGGTAGAATCTCTACAAGATTGAGCTGATAGTGACTTCAAGATTTTCTCCTACGCCAATAAGACTTTTTTCAGGAATACTAGTCCAATCTCCCTCAAACATAGGTTCTGAGGCGATAATTATCCCAGTTCCTATAGTGTGTTCTTTTATATAGTATAAAGTTGGGCTAGCTTCGCGGTTAGAGTAGCGAGAGGCAGCAAGTTCTTTGCCGTTGGAGAGAACTATGTTGGCAGAAAAATCGATTTTGCCTGGACTGGCTAATTTGCTCAGTTTAACGATCGTCCTATTTAACGCCTCCTGTAAACTTAAATTGCGATCGCTTTCTAATTCATTGATGATCAGCGCAAAAATATGTTCGGAGTCTGTAGTGCCTTCAATCCGTTGATAGGCAAAGTCGTCAAGCTCGTTACGAATCGGACGATAGAGAGTCTGGCGGAAGTCATCGATAAAGCCATTGTGGATAAACAGCAAATTCTGATGGTAAAACGGCTGACAGTTAATCATGTCTACCGAAAGGTTAGAGGTAGCGCTCCGCACATATGCTAGATAGCAGGATGATTTAATATAGCGTCCCAACTGAGGCAGATTGGCATCATTCCAAATCGGCAAAATATTTTTATAGGCATAGGGCGGATTATTCGGTTGATCATACCAACCAATACCAAAACCATCAGCATTCAGTAATCCTGCGGTCATTTCTTGCGGCTTGTAGCTTTGAACGACTAAAGAGTGTTCTGGTTTGAGTAACAGACGGTCTAGTTGAATTGAAGAACCCAGATAACCTAGTAATCGGCACATTATGGATGATGCTTGAAGTAAAATAGCTTCGTTAATAGTAAACGTTTTTTTGATTGGGGATTGTCTAATCTTGACAAGCTATAACAAACGAGTTGGATTCAACTACACGTCCCCTACTGTTACGTAACTCTAAATTATGGATTGAAGCTTATCTTGATGGCGATCACATTTATTCAAGTCTTAATTGGCGAAAATAGAAGGTTCGCGTTACCAGACGCAACCTAACCTTGAAACCATTACAATGTCTAGCTTGCAGCCTTTGATAATCCTCAACATGATTAACCTACATTGTTAACTATATATGGTTTTACTCCACATCCCGTAAGATGGCTACATCATTGAGTTACCAAGTAAAATCAGATAAGGTATTACTAAATAAAATGTCAGACTACCAGATCTCCCTACCAGAAAATATCTACAATAGCTTGTTAACGGAAGCTGAAGTATCAGGCGTTAGCCCCACTGAATGGATTGCTACACGATTATCTTTAGAAGCTGGAAACAAGAAGGGGAATTACGAAAAATCTGATGTTGAAACACTTTTGTCATTGATAAATAGTAATCTTTCTTCTAAGCAACTATCCCCTGCTGAAAAAGCACAGGCTTTTGAAGAATGGGCAGAAAGTCATCGCCATGATACACCACCATTGAGCGATGAAGCCATTAGTCGCGAAAGTATCTATGGTGATGAGCGACTATAATGGGGCGTTTGGCTGATACTAAACCGTGTCTAGTTTGAAACCCATAGTTTATAAGTTAACTGTTCGTCTTAGTTGAATGGTGAAAATAGCCTCGGTTTTTTGCATTGATAGTGCAAATTCTTATGGTTTTACCACTTTACCTATCGTTCTAATAACTAAAAATATCACATCAAAGGATGTCGATAAGAAGCTTTTGACACTGAGGAAGGGATTGGCACAAAATCAGTCACCACATCATTCTTAAGAGCTTGGTCAATCCGATTCATCATCTCTATGAATCTCTCGAAAATCGTACAATTCCCATTCTTAAATTACGCAGTATCAATCGTTTGACGAGCTTGCGATCGCTCAAATATCAATTTTGAGGATTAAATGCAAAAGCTATATATAATAAAGTTTTAAAGCACTTGTGTCTATCAGCCAGCCAGGGAACAGTTAACAGTTATGGGTAGTAGGTAATTTAATTGTTTATCTATCACCTCAAATGATTCTCTTATTAATATTGTTTAATTTAGATAAACGGAGAAGAAATAACTAAATGTCAGAATTTAACGGTGTAATGATGCAATACTTTCATTGGTATATTACCCCCGAACAAAATCTATGGCAAGAAGTAGCCAATAATGCCCAAGATTTAGCTCAAGCAGGAATTACTGCTTTGTGGTTACCTCCTGCTTATAAAGGGATGGGAGGAAAAAACGATGTTGGTTATGCAGTTTACGATCTATATGATTTAGGCGAATTTAATCAAAGAGGCTCGATTAGGACAAAATACGGTAGTAAAGAAGAATATATCAGGGCAATTGAAAACCTGCAAAATGTGCAAATTCAGGTTTATGGCGATGGCGTACTAAACCATCGTATGGGGGCAGAAAAAACCGAAACTGTGCTAGCGACTCCCTTTTACCAGGGTGATCGCCTTAATCCCAAAGGTTCTTCGAGAGAAATTAAAGCTTATACTCATTTCACGTCACCTGGTAGGAAAAATAAATATTCTAATTTTGAATGGCATTGGTGGCATTTTGATGCAACTGACTGGGATGCTCGTACCCAAGAAAAGAATACTATCTATCTCTTTGAAGGAAAACAATTTGACGATTATGTTGCCCTAGAAAAAGGCAATTTTGCCTACTTAATGGGTTGCGATCTCGATTTTCAGCACGAAGAAGTGAGATCGGAAATAATTCGTTGGGGGAAATGGTATCTCGATACGACGGGGGTAAACGGTTTTCGCCTCGACGCAATCAAGCATATTTCTTCCTGGTTTTTTCCTGAATGGATCGATGAATTGGAAAAACATGCAGGTCAAGATTTATATATGGTCGGTGAATATTGGTTTAACGATCTAGATACTTTGCAATGGTATGTAGATTCTGTAGGTGGCAGAATGTCCGTATTTGATGTCCCCCTACACTACAATTTTCACTATGCTAGTAAAGCTGGTGGTAACTACGATATGAGCCAGATTCTCAGCAGCACTATGATGCAGCAAGATCCCATTCATACTGTTACTTTTGTGGAAAATCATGATTCACAACCTTTACAAGCTCTAGAAGCTCCAGTCGAACCTTGGTTTAAGCCCCTGGCTTATGCTTTAATTCTTTTGAGGAGGGAAGGTTATCCCTGCATTTTTTATGCTGATTACTACGGTACGGAGTACGAAGATCGGGGTATCAAGATTCAGCTTCCTGCCCATCGTTGGATTATTGATAAATTACTTTATGCTCGTCGCGAATTTGCCTATGGAGAGCAGTATGACTACTTCGATCACCACAATACCATTGGCTGGACTCGATTAGGTAATCTAGAACACCCAAAAGCAATGGCGGTAATTATGAGCGATAACGTTCCAGGCTACAAGTGGATGGAAGTGGGAAAACCCAACACTAAATTTATCGATTTAACGGAGCATATTAAAGAAGAAATTTACACCAATCAAGATGGATGGGCAGAGTTTCGTTGCTTGGGAGGTTCTGTATCGGTGTGGTTAGAAGCCTAAGAATTTCTTCCAGCTCAATACTAGAAGATGAACTTCAGACTGAGGTTATTTAGGATTCATTCTACAAATCTTGCCCTAAGTTCTGTCTGGTAACTTCAATACCGACTTTTTCTAGAGAACTAAATGGGGGAGGGTTGAGTCGATGGGAGATATAACTCTCCGCACCTCTCAGTTAGATCTGGACGTGCGATTTTCACCGCATCCAGCTCCCGACAATCTTAGAAATTATCTTTTGCCCATGTGGATATAATCGTGGCACGACTGATGAACTGCCAGAAGATTCTGGTAGTCCCAGTTGTTATGGTTTCCGTCAATATGGTGCAGGTGAACCCTTTGACCATCTAAGAAACCTAATCCACAATGTCCACAAGTATGGTTTTGCTTTTTCAAAGCCTGACTAGTGTCTCCATCGTAAAGAGAAGAGTTTCTTTTACTCCAGTAGGGTACATCACCGTTGAACGGTGAATAATCCCCTTTGACCATGACATATCTATTTTCTGAGTAAGGGACAGACGGGAATGCCTGATTAATCAAATCGTTAACCTGATATCGAGTTAACTTTTTCTCCTTGCTGAGAACTTTCCATGCTCTTAGTCGGATAAACCAGAGTGAGAATCTTGAACCATTCATTTTGCAATAACGATGGTAATTTCTCCACCCTCTAATGACGGGTGCTAGTTTTTGCGCTTTGACTTTGCTGCCATAATTCGAGTTATTGATGATGTTTTTGACTTTCTTGCGGAAAGCGAGAAAATTCTCTTTACTAGGAAAACTTCTAAACTTTCCATTCCTCTGCACTTTAAAGTGCCATCCAAGAAAATCAAATCCATCTGTCGCGGATACCAAGCGAGTCTTCTGTGGCTTAATATTTAATCCCCTTTCCGCTAGAAAACTATTGAGTTTTCGTTTGATTAATCGAACACTATCCCCAGGTTTGAGAATGAAGACCATATCGTCTGAATATCTAACCGATGGGTGAATGTCCTCAACTCCATCAAGTGCTATGTTGGCTAAAGTTGGACTAATCACGCTGCCTTGAGGAGTTCCCTGGCTAGGAAACTCTGGGTTAGTTCCAGTTTTCAAACAATGCCAAAGACCAAGTTTAATTTTCTGGGGGGCAATAACCCTAGTCATCAAAGCATTATGACTAATTCGGTCGAAGCATTTCTCTATGTCCACCTCAAAAATTCTTTTGGTGCGTCCATTACTCCTAGAACGTAAATGGTTGAACAGGTATTTTTGACAGTCATGTGCTGAACGTCCTAACCTAAAACCATAACTTCTCGGATGAAACAATGCTTCATGGGCGGGTTCAACGGCGTATTTAATTAAACACTGCCATGCTCTATCTTTTATAGTTGGAACTTTGAGTACTCTTTTTGTCCCATCCTTTTTGGGGATAGGAATTTCTCGAAGTGGAAGGTGTTTCCAGTCTTCTGCTTGAGATTCCAAGAGTTTTTCGAGTTCAAACCTTTCTTTAAAGGATAAAGAAGCTTTGCCATCTACTCCTGCTGTCTTTTTGCCTGTATTTAGCTGAGTTACTTGACGAACTGCTAATAATCTCGCGCTTCGGGATTTCACTATCAGCTTCTGAAGATTTATGGCTTTTTTCCTTTCTCCCGCTCGAATTGCTTTCCACACCCGACGTTGTAGACGGAAAAGGTTCTTATGGAATTGTTTCCAAGGTAAGAATCTCCAGGATTCACTATAGTCATTGCTAACCATGTGTCTAATCTTGTTCTACTAATGTTTTGGTGTGTTCTGATTGCCTCGAAGCAATTACGCTTCGTCCTACCCGATGTCAGGGTTTCCGTGTCTCGTCTCACCTACTGGAGTTTCGACTTTTGCTCCAGACCCAATCATCGTTTTTCCTCGTTCCAACTTCTAGATTAATTGACGATTTAGGACAGACCACTTCACCTGACCTCATCTCAAGGAATAGTGGCTATTTCGGCTACAATGCCACGAGATTAAATAGAGGTTCAATTCAGCATAATTATTCAGGATGCTGATTGCATACTAAGATGCTTTTCTAGGTCTTGTTTATCCATGTCGTCTCCCTGTTAACGCCAGTGCGCCTTTCCTGTTTTGGCTCTGATTGCGTCCTGTTCCCAGCTTCAGCCTGTAGAATTCCGAGTCTACTCACTGTGGGCAGATAAGGAGTCAATGTATCCCCTACATGGAAGGATTTTCACCTTCATCCAGAAGTTAGTTATGAGTTTTCAAGGTTCTATCCTTGACGTTCTCATCTTGAGCTATTTATTCACTCAAGAACGAGTCGCACTGCCGAGATACGTGCGCCCATATCGGGTCATCGAACTTTAGCGTCTCTGGAACGTTATCTAGGGGTGACTGAGGCGCAGAAGGAAACGGAGATCGCTACTTTGGATTTTTAGTTTTCATTTTTTGGCGTAACTCATAAAGATTATTTTCAAAAGTTTGTGTATTAGGATGCTCTGACCCCAATAGCTTCCTACCCATCTCTAAGGCTTCTAGATAAAATGGTTCTGCCTCTGCGTACCTTCCCTGCTTCCTGTACAAGAACGCCAAATTGTACAGGAAGCAAGGAAGGTACGCAGAGGCAGAGCCGTTATATCTAGAAGCGTTAGAGATGAGTAGGAAGCTATTGGGGCAAGAGCATCCTAATACACAAACTATTGAAAATAATCTTTATAAGTTACGCCAAAATATGAAAACTAAAAATCCAGAGTAGCGATCTCCGTTTCCTTCTGCGCCTCAGTCACCCCTAGATAACGTTCCAGAGATTCTAAAGTTCGATGACCCGATATGGGCGCACGTATCTCGGCTGTGCGACTCGTTCTTGAGTGAATAAATAGCTCAAGATGAGAACGTCAAGGATAGAACCTTGAAAACTCATAACTAAC
>JBCCNG010000178.1:0-7872 GCA_039025955.1 Cyanobacteria bacterium P01_C01_bin.72
CAGATTTAAGCACAACCCCAACTATAATCCCATTGCCCTCGAAAAACCGCCACCACAAGCACTACCAGATAACCTCTGGGGGGATGAATGGCAAATCGCCAATATAGCGGCGGGACAAATCATCGATCTATTTCGCGATCGCCCGATCCCGATCAGCAGCATTCCCCCAGATTTCTCTCCTCTCAATCTCAATCTAACTTCCGATATCTTTATTCCTGGCATTGTCATCTTTGGGGGCAGACAGTCGATGCGGCTTGCCCGCTGGATTGAGCAGCAAATACCAGCTTTTATCAATTACATACCCACAGAAATGGGTAAATCTGGCGGCTTTGTCTTAGAAACAGGATTATGCGATCGCTGGATCTTTAATACCTTTGAATCCGAGACAGCAGAAGTGATCGCGCGTAAATACGAACAAAACAAACAGACCAGTAAAGGACTACATTTTCTGCTCATTCAACCCGATGATTCAGGAATGACAACTACGGCATTTTGGCTCTTAAGAGAAGCGACTTGAAGAAATCCCCAATATCCCAATAAATTAATTATCTGACTGTCAATTATCTTCTTGAAACTGTCGGGCATGAAATTTAGCATAAGCCCCATCCTGCTCTAATAATTCTTGATGACTACCCGATTCAACTATTTGTCCCTTTTCCAAAACTAAAATGCGATCGGCGCGTCTAACCGTTGCCAAGCGGTGGGCAATCACAAACACCGTCCGCGACTGCATAATCCTTTCTAAAGCCTCCTGTACCATTGCTTCCGACTCCGAGTCTAAGGCAGAAGTCGCCTCGTCGAGAATCAAAATTCGTGGATCGAGCAAAATTGCTCGGGCGATCGCAATCCTTTGTCTTTGACCCCCAGACAGGTTGACTCCCCTCTCCCCCACGTAGGTAAAGTAACCCTGAGACAGTTCACTAATAAACTGATGAGCATTGGCAATTTTGGCGGCAGTCTCAATCTCTTTGAGATCCAGATCAGCTTTCCCAAAGGCAATATTCTGAGCAATCGTACCAGAAAATAGGGTAGTTTCTTGCGGCACAATGCCGATCTGTTGTCTTAGGCTTTTGAGGGTAACATCTTGAATATCGACACCATCAATTAAAATCTTGCCGTGAGCAACATCATAAAAGCGCGGTAACAAATTAACTAAAGTAGACTTACCTGCCCCCGAAGAGCCAACCAAAGCGATTGTTTCGCCTGGATGCGCCAATAAACTTAAATTATCGATTACCGTTACGCCAGTCTGATAGGCAAAACTGACCCCAATATATTCCACTTTACCCGTTACTGAGTTTAAGGCGATCGCCCGTTCTGTTTCCACCACTGCGGGCTGAATTGCCAGTAATTCAAAAATTTTATCGACTGATGCCTGTCCTTCTTTAAAACTATTGTAGTTACTAGTAGTGTGGGTAATCGGATCAATCAATAGCGCCACTCCTGTAATGTAGCTGACAAACTCCTTACCTGTCAGATTGCCCAAAGATATCTGCCAGCCGCCCAAAAAGAAGATAAACAGGACAGTCATCACCAACAAGAAACCAACTATCACAAACTGAAATGCCTTGACCTTTTCCGCCTGGTATTTAGCTTGACGATTTGCCTCCGCTTCCTGGCTAAAACGCGCCAACTCATAATCTTCAGCCGCAAAAGCCTGGACTAAACGGATTCCTCCCAATACCTCTGTTAATAATGCCGAAAGGTTAGAAATCCGATTCTGACTACGCCGCGAATACTGCAAGAGTTTCTCGCCAAATGCGCCAATAATAATCCCCATCACGGGAGCTAAAATCAAGGTAGCAATGGTTAGTTGCCAGTTGAGCCAGAGCATGTAGCCCAACACCACAATCAACTGCAAAATACAGGGGACAAAATCATGAAAAAACTGATTGATAACTTCCCCAATGCGATCAATATCTTCTGTCAGACGGTAGGTTAAATCCCCTGTCTTAGCTGCCTCAAAGTAATTTAGACTTAACTTCTGTAAATGAGCATATACCGACTTACGTAGATTTAAAGCAGCGTTGAGAGATGCCTTCGCCATCAGAGAATCTTGTCCATATTGAGCAAGACCCTGCAAAACAAAAACAATCGCGGTCAATCCAGCAATACGAGCAATACTGCCAGGCTCGCCTTTGCCAATATATTGGCTTACTTCTCCTGCCAACCAAGCCTTGATGGGCCAAAATATCGTAAAGATCAGAGTACAAATAAAAGCCCACAATATAATTAGACTTTGAGGACGAATAAAGGGCAGCAGTTGCCAGTAGCTACGATTCTTCAAATCAGTCTCAGGGTAGTTGATGGTAGTCATAGTCTACACCAGAGATTATTACTGTCAATCAAATCTAAGTCTAAGTCTAAAGTAAAATAAGATACTAAAAAATTGACAAAAAAAAAGCGCGTTGTCTAAGGACGCACCTCTTAAAATTGGTAAATAATAATGAATATCTAGTCTTAAATTTATTATTCCACAACTTTGAGATAATATGAGTCAGTTCACGCTATCTTGCTCAAATAAACAAAAACTTTATCGTAACTTTATCATGAAGGAGATTGTAGCTTATTTTAAGCTGTTAACAGCATAATACAATCTTTCGCCTTCAGCACAACAAGATTTGAGCAGTTTTCGCGGCTCAAAATTCATTGTTTTCTATATAACGCAAGGCGAGATATATTAGACCGACAAAGATTGCCAGACCGACCAATATTAAGCCCACAAGAGCATTACCTGATTTAAATGCAGCTACAGTAGACAAAAGAAAAGGCACTCCCAACACTGTCGCTGCTATCACTTTTCTTCTGGGAGTCCAGCGAATGTTGATGCTTGTATTAATTTTCCCTTTTGCTCCCACAATAGCAGGGGGTTTGGCTTCACAAGACCTTTTTTGACCGCCTTGAACTAATCTATTGGGCAAATTGTGATTTTTGTTTCCCATGGCAAGATTCTCTAAATACACTGATAGTTTAATTTAGTTATATCTTGCGGCTATGGCAAGCTAAGAATTAGCTTATAAAAGATTTAACAAGAGCTTTTTGGTCAGAAATAATTTATTGACAATTTATTTGAATTTTGGGAAG
This sequence comes from Cyanobacteria bacterium P01_C01_bin.72, assembly GCA_039025955.1. Lineage (GTDB taxonomy): Bacteria > Cyanobacteriota > Cyanobacteriia > Cyanobacteriales > Xenococcaceae > Waterburya. Next base: position 3,085 of record JBCCNG010000178.1, read on the forward strand.
CAAAGAAAGAGAGGGACAATCATTTACTTAACACGTTGTTGTGATAGTAATCTGGCGACCGTATCAATCAAATTTTGCGGTTGCACTGGTTTACCCAAATAGTCTGTTGCTCCTAGACTCATAGCTTGTTGGCGGTGGCGATCGCCTGTACGAGAGGTTGCCATCACAATGGGCGTATTTTGAAAGTCGGGTTGAGCACGAGCTTTCTTCAGTAATTCAAAACCGTTGACTCTGGGCATTTCCACATCGGAAAGAATTAAATCAATCTGTCCTTGAGATTGAGCTAGCTGATCTAGAGCTTCCTGCCCATCACGACAGACAATTACCTGATATCCTGCCGCTACTAAAATCTTCTCCAGCATCCTGCGGGTGGCTACAGAATCTTCGGCGATCAAGACGGTTGAGGTAGTTTGAGTTATAGTAGCGGTGCTATCTTTTACCGAAACAGTAGATAAAGAGTCTTTAGCAATTCCTTGAGGCAAAATTACGGGAATTACCTCTCCTGTACCCAAAATAGTACAGCCCACAACATAGGTGGGCACAGGAACAGTTTCGTCAAAAGGCTTGACAATTAATTTTTCCTCCCCAGCGATCGCATCTGCCAAGATAGCGATGGGTTCAGACGTAGTTTGCAACACTAGACCAATACTACCCAAGGACAACTGGAACAGTTTTCGTGGACAGGGAAAGAGACTAGAAACTGATGCTAGGGGTACAGTTTTGTTTTGCCATTTGATGTATTCTCGCTCCTGATCAGTAAAATACAGCTCTTGATGGGGCAAAATTTCTAAAATACTCGTATGGGGGATGGCAATTAATCTATTTTGTAACTGTACCAGCATCAAAGACTGGAGGCTCAGGTTAAGGGGTAGGCTAATGGTAAAAGTTGAGCCCAGACCAACATCAGTAGTCACAAAAAGCTGTCCCCGCAGTTGACGAATTTGGCTCAGGACAATATCTAAACCCATACCCCGTCCCGAAATATCGCTTACTTTCGCCGCTGTCGAAAAATCTGGTTCAAAAATCCAGTTAATAATTTCTTCGGGGCGAAAATCCTGGATTGATTTTTCTTCGGGGCAGATTCCTCTTTGTTTGGCACGCTGAAACACTTTTTCGGGATTAATCCCGCCACCATCATCTTGGATTGTAATAACTAGCTGATTGTTTTGAAATTTAGCATTGAGAGCGATAGTGGCTGTTTCTGGCTTTTGGGCAGCAAGGCGATCGTATTTTGGCTCAATCCCGTGGTCGAAAGCATTGTTGAGCAAGTGGGTTAAGGGAGTTTGCAGTTGTTCGAGTAAAATTTGATCGACTAGGGTGTTTTTGCCTGCAATCTCTAAGTCAACTGGTTTGTCAAAACGTTGACTCAAACCACGAATTTGGGGAATAAACCTTTTAGCCAGAGTTTCAAACGGAACAAGTCGAGAATCTGTGACCTTAGAGTAGAGCAGATCCAAATTTTTCTCACTGCTTTCCAAATCCTCCGACAATTCCCGGTCAACAAAGTCAATGTCAGTCCGAGTTTCCTGAATTTGCAGCATTAACTCTTGAAAGGATTGCAAGCTGGAGTGTAAATCGGTGTAGCGATCCATTTCCAAAGCATCAAAATCGTTGTCGGCGGCAACATCTGCGTCGTTGGAAGCGGAGTTAACCGCAAGCTGATTATAGAGATCCTGAATCTGCTCTCGAATTGGTTCAAACTGACGAGTCAATAAGCGTAAGCGTCGATTTGCCTGATTTAAAACCTTTTGTTGACGACTAATGCGAGATTGACTCAGAATTAATTCTTCAACATTGTTGGTCATTCCCTCCAGTTTTTCGAGGGATATTTTGACCTGTGTATTGGCAGCAGGTTTTTGCACCTCTGCTACCTTGGCGATCATTTTATCTTGGGTGACGCTGGGGGTAGCAAACATTACGGTCGATAATTCCGCTTCGGACTCATCTTCACCAAAGTCAAAGAATCCTGCCTCGGATTCCACCGCGTCATAGTCATCCAATCCTGGCGCAACCTCGGTGCTGAAAACTGCTTCAGGTTCTTCTTCCGCCGCTGCTGTCAAATTATTTTCTAAATAACTCTCTAAATAATTATCCCGCTGCTGACGAATCTCAACGACTAATTCCTGTAGGGTTAATAATGCTTCTAGAGGATCATCTGACTGCAAAATTGGTTCAATAGGGGCGAGCGCTTCAGAGAGCCAGGGTAGCTCTAAGGTTTCGCTCATGAAAACACATTCATCGGCAAAACTGGCGATCGCTTCTTGAATCACTGCTTCGGGAGTATCCAGCGCCAAATCAGAGACCGCCTGACACAGCTCTTCTAAATCCTCCTGAAGAGTGTTAACTACTAAGCTCTCGCTACCACTAGGAGACGGTGCAGATTGAACCTGATCAGTCTCCAACTGCTCTAGATATTCAGCAATAGAATCCCGTAGCTGAAGAATAATCTCTTTGGTTAAGAGTAAAGCTTCGATGGGGTCAGATGCCAATGCCTCGCTAATAGGCTGCACCGCTGTACCCAGCCAGGGTAATTCTAAGGTTTCACCCATGAAAACACATTCATCAACAAAACCCCCGAGCAAAGGTTCGAGTACCGATGCTTCCGTATCCAGCTCCAGTTCTTCAATAACCCCAAAGCTATTTTCCAACTCTTCAGTGAGAGTGCTGCGAATTAAACTATTGTTGCCCTCACCTAATGCTGGCTCATCGGCTTCCGACTCAGAATTGTCCCCAATTAATGCTTCTAGAGCAATAATCAGCTCGGGGTTAGCGATCGCCTGATCAACGGTATGAGCTTGACTGACCACAAAGCCAATTTCATCAATGCTGTTTTCCACTAATGCCCAAGCCAAATCAATTTCGGGAATTTTGTCTTGCTGTAGTCCCACCAAAACATCTTCCAACTTATGAGCTAACTGCTGCAAGCTAGTTAACGAGGCTAAACCAGCACCACCTTTGAGGGAATGGGCTGCCCTCAACAAAGCATTAAAATCAGGTGCCGCACGATTTTGAATCCCCGCCTCCAACATTTCGATATATTCGGGGGCATCTTCATCGAGAAAACATTGACGTGCCTCGGCGGTAATAGCAGCGAGAATGGCTGGATCTAATTGAGAACTCATTTTGATCAGATTGCTTCAATAAATTATTACTTAGTAGGAGTAACTGATTACTTGACTCCAGTAATCGTACTCGCTGCGATCGCCAAGCGAAATCCCAGGATAATTGCCGCTCTAGGCTTCTAGTTTGAATTGGGACAGAGAAGATTGCAGATTCTCCGCCTCGGATACCAAAGTTTGTAATGAATGCACCACATTTTCTGCCTCAGTAGAATTAACTTTGGCAATGGTGGCAATACCGTTGATTTTCTCGTTAACCACCATAGATGTATTGGTCTGATCAGTAGTACTGGTAGAAATATATTTGAGATATTCATCAATTTGCTTACTCGTTTCTGCCAGGCTACGGAGATTGAGCTTGGTCATATGTACCAACTCACTACCGTTGACTACCTCGGAGGTACTAGTTTCCATCCCTTGCAGTACCGAAGTTGTATCTTGCTGAATTGTGTTTACTAGCTGTTGAATATCCTTAGTGGCATCGGTGGTTCTATCTGCCAGACGACGGACTTCTTCGGCAACAATCCTAAATCCTTCACCGTGTTCCCCCGCCCTAGCTGCCTCAACAGAAGCATTAAATGCCAGGAGGTTCGTTTTCTCCGAAATACCCGAGATAATTTCCACAATTTGGGCAATCTCCTGGGAAGATTCGGCGAGCTGTTTTACCTTTTTCGATGTGTTGGCAACGGTGTCACGAATTTTCTCAATACTGTTAACCGTAGCATCCATGGCTAAATCCCCTTCTTTAGCTTGGATTGAACCATTACGGGCAATTTTGGCTGCTTCTTGAGCATAGTTAGCAACGGTGGCAACGGATTGATTAATTTCGTCAATACTGCCTAGCGCCTGGTTGATTTCTGCCGTTTGCGTCAAAGCCGATTCTGAAAGCTGACGTACCGAATCTTCCCCCGCTAAGGATAATTGACCAACCTCGGTGGAAACCACCTGTACTTCTTTTAAGAGTTCTCGCAGTTTATTCATCGTCGTATTAAAGGCATCGGCGATCGAGCCAATTGCCCCGTCGGTCATTTTTGCCTTAACAGTCAAGTCTCCTTTTTGCGCCCCTTCCACATCAAGCAGCAGACCCATTACACCCTGTTGCAGTGCCTCTTTTTCTTGACGCTGCTGGTCAGTTTCCGCATCTTGGGTAAATAGCAAGTCTTCAATCTGTCCCGCCATGCGGTTGATGTTAGCACTCAAGACTGCTAGCTCATCTTCACCATGAATCGGCAGCTTGTAGCTGAGATCACCTTGACCAATTTTATCCACCGCCTCCGCCGCTTCCACCAGAGGACGAGTAGTGCGAGCCGCAATTAACTGCGATAGAGTTGCGACAACTACCCCCGAAATAATCGTTCCAAAGACAAATACCTTTAGTAGTTGTCTTTGGGCAATCAATGCCTGGTCATTGTTCACCGTGATCAAAGTACTCCAGCCGAGACTAGCAATATCTTGAATAAAACTATTATCAATGTCTTTAATGCTGGTGAGGTAAGCGACTTCTTGGTGTCCCCGAAAGATGGATTTTTCACTTCTAGCTAATTTCTGCCGCCCTGTAGCCGATGGTTTAAGGCTCTGGGAACGTCGCTCAATTTCATGGGTTAATTCGCTCTGGAAATCAAAAAAAGCAGGAATTGCTGATTTATCTTTTCCTGCTGCCATTACCTGA
>JBCCNG010000179.1:0-7852 GCA_039025955.1 Cyanobacteria bacterium P01_C01_bin.72
ACTTGAGCTTGAGCATCTACCAACGAACGGATATCTGTTTCTAAGTTGGGTAATCTTTGCTCGCTTTTATGACACCCCCTGGCTCGATAGTTATCTACGCAGATGATTCCTGTTCGTCTTTCTTGCAAACCCAGTCGAACACTATGTCGATTCCAACCGAAAATAGTTTCTGCCTTTCGAGCCGAACCTCCACAATAATCTTCACTCACCTTTGCCATAAAGTCTCGTTTGCGATTGCCAGTCAGTTTCTTGGCGGCATCTTTGATGGTCGATTTAACCCTTTCCGTTAGTTGCATTCGGCAGATTCACGTTTTGGTGTTGCTTTTATTCTAAAACGCCTGGGATTTTATTTGTCCGCAAGTCCCTTGGTTTCTCATTTTGTCTCTAACCTTCCAAGTCGTGAATTAGACTTGTTCAGCAAGCCCTAGATAAAAAAAGAGGCAACCTAATTAAAGATTTACCTCTTCTAGCTTCAATTTGTAGCTGATCTAAATTTGCGAGAACAGCAGGCATCTACATCATGCCCATTCCAGGCATACCGCCCATGCCGCCCATACCTCCCATACCTCCAGGCATTCCTCCAGGCATTCCTCCAGGAGCAGCAGCTTCGGGTTCTGGTTTTTCGACTACCAGAGCTTCGGTAGTGAGAACCATTCCTGCAATGGAAGCAGCATTTTGTACCGCAGAACGGACAACTTTTGCAGGATCGACAATACCACCCGCGATCATGTCGCCAAATTCTCCTGTCAAAGCATTATAACCAATATTAAAATCAGTATCTTTTACTTTCTCGACCACTACAGAACCTTCTACACCAGCATTGTTAGCAAGCTGACATAATGGGGCTTCTAGAGCTTTAGCAAAGATATCTGCCGCCACCTGCTCTTCGGCATCTTCTAAAGTAGTTCTAAACTCAGCTAGTTTCTTCGCCAAGTGAATCAAAGTTGTTCCACCACCAGGAACAATACCCTCATCTACTGCCGCTTTCGTGGCGTTAAGGGCATCTTCAATGCGAAGCTTACGATCTTTGAGTTCAGTTTCCGTAGCTGCACCGACTTTGATGACAGCTACACCACCTGCTAGTTTGGCAATACGTTCCTGGAGCTTTTCTTTATCATATTCAGAATCAGTTTCCGCTAGCTGTTTCCGTAGCTGCTCGACTCGTTTGTTAATGTCGGCACTGTTGCCCGAGCCAGAAACAATTGTGGTGTTTTCCTTGTCGATCGCAATTTTAGAGGCAGAACCCAGCATATCAGTATCGACATTATCCAGGCTCAGACCAACTTCTTCCGAAATTACCTGACCACCAGTCAAGACCGCAATATCTTGCAGCATTTGTTTACGGCGATCGCCAAAACCAGGAGCTTTGATTGCCGCCGCGTTGAGGACACCACGAGCTTTGTTAACTACCAAAGTAGCTAGAGCCTCACCTTCTAAATCTTCGGCAATAATTAGTAAGGGTTTACCATCACGAGCCACTTTTTCTAATACGGGAACTAGATCAGCGATCGCACTAATTTTTTTATCGGTAATGAGAATTAAAGCATTGTCAAATTCGACTACCTGACGTTCTTGATCTGTGACAAAATAGGGAGAAATATAGCCGCGATCAATCTGCATCCCTTCCACTACATCTAGTTCGGTAGCCAGAGACTTGGATTCCTCAACAGTGATTACACCGTCTTTGGTTACTTTGTCCATCGCTTGAGCAATCATGCTGCCTACTTCTTCATCGTTTCCTGAAGAGACAGTTGCTACTTGGGCGATCGCTTCTCCCGCAACGGGTTTGGCTACCGTAGCAATTTCTTGGATCAAAAAGGTAGTAGCTTTATCCAAACCTTTTTTGAGCGCTACAGGATTTGCTCCCGCCGCGACGTTTTTTAAACCTTCTTTAATTAACGCTTGAGCTACTACTGTTGCTGTAGTAGTGCCATCACCAGCATTATCTTTAGTTTTGGAGGCAACTTCACGAATCAATCTCGCGCCAGTATTCTCTAGAGGATCTTCTAATTCAACTTCTTTGGCGACGGTAATTCCATCATTGACAATTTGCGGCGCGCCAAACTGCTTTTCCAACAACACGTTACGACCTTTTGGTCCCAGAGTAATTTTGACCGCATTAGCTAAAGCATTCACGCCTTTTTCTAATGCTCGTCTGGACTCTTCATTAAACGAAACAATCTTCGCCATAGGATTTTCTTTTCCGTTTCGCTACATCTTTCATTTGCAAATTTAGCACTCTTGGGTAGTGAGTGCTAAAGAACATTATCTAAATTATTAAATTGATTAGTCTTGTAGGGATTACCGAAATAGAGCAGAAGAAATTAGAATAAGCAGTTTAATTGAACACGAGCATACTTACGCCAACTACAAAAAAGATAATGCTGAGAAAAATCACAAAATAACGTAGTGAGCCAATTTGCCCCTCTAATTTTTTAAGCGCCTGTTTGCTTCCCGCAAATAGAGTGTTGATATAGCGCTGCTGTTCTAAATTACGATTATCAATCTGCATCTCAATCTTTTCCATATCGGGTGCAGAGCTGTTGAGTTGGGCATTTGCCGCTTCAATTCCCGTTTGCAGTTGCTTACTGACCTGATACTGAAAATTCTCTAATCCTTGACGAAAATCTTGTTTAAGATTGAGTATCTGAAGCTCCAGCTCTTGATACATCTCTTTTCTTTCTGCGTCATTTTGAGCCACTATCTTTTGCTCTAATTCTGCGAGAGATCGCGCATAATTACTTTGGAGAGCGAGCATTTTCTCCGCCGCCTGCTCTTTTTCTTGGATCAAATGAGATAGTAGTTTTTCAAATAACCCTGGTCCAAGCTGAAAATAACCCCGTTGTACAGCACGGATGGTATCGGCAATTTCTTGAGCCGAAGTATTTTTGAGCAGATAACCTCTAGCTCCTGCTTCGACGGCGGAGTTGATATTATCTTCATCACCATGACTGCTGAGAATGACTACTTTAGTCTGAGGAAAACGCTCTCCGAGAATTTTAGTCAAGGTCAAGCCGTTCATTTCGGGCATTTCTAAATCGACAATTGTAATATCAACCTGACTTTTTTCGAGATACTGAATTGCTTCTAAACCACTAGTAGCTTTGCCGACTACTTCAAAATCTGGCTCTGTCTCCAGAATTGCCTGTAACGCTTGTCTAGTGAAGTTTTGGTCGTCTACTACCAGTATTTTAATCATAAGTATCTCCCAATATTAAATCACTGATAAAATCTGAATAAATATAAATATACATATTGTTTCTTTTGTTCCTTCAACTGCGATCAAGCAAAAGATATCTTAAACACTTTGACTTAAAGCTTTGGCTTAAATTGAGCGCAGCTCCTCTTGATACTTGAATATTTTTAGCCAACGGAAAATGTACATCATAGTTGAAGTTGCTAGTTCAGCTCAGACTACCAAGAATAGGCTAGCCAAAAAGATTGTCGGATAACAGTATCCTCACTAACCAAGCTTCGATAATTCAGATTTTAACCGAGCGAAAAATTATCAATATTTCAAAATTGAGGTAGAAGAATTACAACTTAACTCTAAAAGGTTTTGTCATTTCCGTCGAGTCAGGAGGAAAAAGGTTTCTTGTCAATTAATTTAGAACAACTATAAATAAAAAAGAGAGGATATAGCGATCGCCATATCCCCAACTTATCTTCAACTATTTAATTGAGATCTCTGTTGCAAATCACCTAACTTCTAGGACTTCTCGGCAACTTTTGTCCACTCAGTATGAATAAATTCACCTCTAGGGCGATCAATTCTTTCATAGGTGTGCGCGCCAAAGTAGTCTCTTTGAGCCTGAGTTAGATTCTGAGGTAGAGTAGCACGACGATAGCTATCAAAGTAGTCTAGAGAAGAACTGAAGGCAGGAACAGCAATTCCCAGCTTGTTAGCGGTAGCTAAAACTTCACGCCAGGCAGCCTGACGGTCTAGAATTGACTGCTTAAATTCAGGGGCTAGTAAGAGATTAGGCAAATCGGGGTTTTCGTTGAATGCCTTCTTGATTTTATCGAGGAAGCCAGCTTGAATAATGCAACCACCTTTCCAAATACGGGCAATCTCAGCTAGATTAAGATTGAAACCAAACTCTTTTGAGGATTTGCTTAATAGTGCCATACCTTGGGCATAAGAACACATTTTAGAACAATAAAGAGCATCGCGCACTTTATCAATAAACTGTTGCTTATCTCCTTGGTATTCTCCTCCAGGAGCCGAAATTTCCTCAGAAGCAGCAACTCGCTCGTCCTTATATGCAGACATGACCCGAGCATTAACCGCTGCATAGATAGTGGGAATTGGCACTCCCAACTCTAGAGAACTAACTACTGTCCAACGACCAGTTCCTTTTTGACCCGCAGCATCAAGAATTGAATCTACCAGAGGCTTCTGAGTTTTAGGATCGGTATTGCTGAAAATATCAGCCGTAATTTCGATCAAGAATGAATTTAGCTCATCAGTATGATTCCATTCGCTAAAGACCTTTTCTAACTCATCTCCACTGAGATTAAGGGTGTTTTTCATCAGGTCATAAGCTTCGGCAATAAGCTGCATGTCTCCATACTCAATGCCGTTATGCACCATTTTTACATAGTGACCTGCACCACCAGGACCAATATAGGTAACGCAAGGACCGTCATCCACCTGAGCCGCAATTTTAGTTAGGATGGGTTCTAAATCGCGATAGCCAGATTCCGTACCTCCAGGCATTAAGCTGGGTCCATTGAGAGCGCCTTCTTCACCGCCACTAACTCCCATGCCGACAAAACCAAGCCCAACTGATTCTAGCTCTTTGGTACGTCTTTCTGTATCTTCATATAAAGAATTACCACCGTCGATAATAGTGTCTCCTTTTTCTAGCAAAGGTTTTAGCTGTTCAATTACAGCATCAACAGGACCTCCTGCCTTAACCATGACCAAAATATTGCGGGGACGTTCTAGGGTTTGCACAAATTCTTCGAGAGAATAAGCGGCTTTGATATCTTTACCTGTAGCTCTTTCTGCCATGAATTTCTCGGTCTTGGCAGGGGTACGATTATATACGGCAATTGGGAAGCCACGACTTTCGACGTTAAGGGCGAGATTTTCACCCATGACGGCTAAACCAATTACACCAAAAGTTCTTTTTGCCATAGTATTTAACTTGCCCTGATTCTTGCTGGTTTGACTAAAAGATAACAATCTAAAAAAAGGCTAGCTTAGTTTATCTAGTTCAACTTCGTTCCTTAATTAACTCTTCGATTTTTCAGCAGTCAGAGACTGTTGTTTAAAGAATTTGCCCAATAAACAGTATTGAATTATACAAACAGGTCAGCTTGGGATTAGTAAACGATATTCATTCAGTAATCTTAAATCGACCTAAGCGATCGCCATTATCTATATTGGTTTATCTAAAAACTGTTTAATTTCCAGATTCCCTAATCATGAATTCGGATTATGAATCTATTCTTAAAATCGAAGAGATTATCATGGTTTGGACAAATATTTCTTATGGGTCGCGGCTTACACTTCCCGCATTGAGTGTATCCTTTATCCCTATGAGCAGATATCTTAACTTCTCCTAATTTTTGTACTGCTGTAGCTAAATCGCTGACGAAAAAACCGAGGAGTAAATGCTACCCCTCGGTGTAATCTTGACCTATGAAAATCAAGCTAATTTAAATGAACAAATTTTGAATTGATCAACACTTTGTTTAAGCAAACCATTCTTCAACGGCTTCTGCTTTGGTGTTAGTGTTGCGCGAAGGTGTTTCACGCTCAAAGTTCATGTGGATGGAACGAGTTTGCTCCCCATCAACCGCTACAGCCTTGATTGGATAGTCGATTATGCCATCTTGGAAAGACATTTGGAAGCGGAATGTGCCGTCAGAGTTTAGCTGGATTTGGCGATCGCCAATTGTGACCGTGGCATCAGGTTCAGTTGCACCATAGACAATTAACTCGGCATCAGCAACCAGCCAGAATTTGCGAGGACGAGCGCCAGCTAAATCTCCTGAGAAACCAGCTCCAGACATGTTTTGCCCAGAAGCAGTGGGAACAGCCCACATACCAGCACCAGAGGGGAAGATATAAGAACTTACTGCTGCTTCTGGTGTCTGTTGCATTGAGCCGAACAAAGATCCAGCTATCCGCATCGACTCAGTATCTTGAGTCATGCCAAAGACAGCATCATAAAGTCTGTTGTCAGGTGCTGCGGTATCACCATTCATTGCCTGCTTCTTAGCTGGAGGAACAAGATTATAGAGGGTTTTGCCTCGGAGATCGTCTTCCCAATTAACGGTGATAAAGGCATCTTCAATCCAGTCAGAAGGATAGACAGGAGGAATACTGACGGTCGCTGAACGAGCCAATACTAACCAGCGTCCATCTGCACAACGATAGCCAATATCAGCTACGTAATCGCGGTCGCTGACAGGAATTGGTAAATACCATTCTCTAGCTAACTCGTCACAGAGGTATTCTTGAACACTGTGAGCAGCTTGATGATTGAGATCTATGTCGGTAACATCATAAATTCTAATTCCTAGCTGTTGTCCGCCTTGACGACGCAGCTCCTCTTTATGAGCATTGGGAATATCCCAGTAAGCATATGCCCACTGAGGATCACGAGGCATCAGTACAATTCGACTCTCTCCGTAACCATCAGGTAGCTCTCCTAAATCTTGGTCTACCGAGGCTAACGTTTCCATAAGATTCTCTTCTTGACCAATTTCAAATTTTGTACCTTTCACTTGTTGTTCCTCCTGCATGTCTGATGAGTTTTGAGAAAATCTTGATTGTTCTGAGTTTTTTATTGCTTCTCTAATTGAGGTGAGCAGTTGCGCCTTACGCATTCGGCTATATCGGGATATCTTATATTCGCTAGCAACTTTACGTAGCTGCCGCAAAGTCATTTCTTCTAGTGGTGGACGTTCTTTTGCCATTAACTTACAGCCCCTTATTAATTAGACGTTGTTTAGCTGCTGGCAGCCATCTAAGACTCTGAAAATGTTTCACACATCTCGTTTGTGTCTTTTAACCTTAATTACTCCGCGTCTACTTAATCATTTTTTATATTTGTACGTGTGTGGGAAAGGTTTTAACCACTTGAGTTAAGTTATAGCAACAAAATCGGCTTGGGGATCAAGCCAAAAGCAATCAATTTGGCTTGTATACGAATTTACTGGGTTTCAGACATCACTTTTGTCACAGTTTCATGACAAAAGCGTTTTCGGACGATCCCAAATCTCAAGCAAAGTCATAGAACCATAACTTTAAAACTTGATTAGATTTTAAAGCGATCGCCTTGAGCATCGGGGAGCAGAAGATGGTCAATTTTTTCTACGGGAGTAGCAGGTTGTTGTTCTCGCTCTATTCTTTCTTGCTCTAGCTGATAGGGTTTTTTGGTAAGTCCAAATTTATGGAGCAGGTAATATGCTCCTAAGCCCAATACTGTTCCCAAGGTTAAGCCAAAGATAATTAGCTTGGTAAAAATTCCCTCTAGTTGCTTTTTACGTATAGCCACACTTAAGGGTGAGATGTTGGCATCGATACGGTCTAGATTTTGGTCTGAATTATTACGGGAAATATCGGATGATAAACCCTGGTTTAAATTGTCTTGATTTGGATTGTCTTTGTCTGGCTGAAACATAAGTAATCAAGTCTGATAAATAATGTTTGTCTACTCTAACTGTTGGAAGTTGAATCACAAAAAAACACCCACTGATGTGAGTGTCTGATAATTAGATTAGATTTATCCAACCAATGCTTTATTTCGCAATTGGATAGACGCTTACTTTTCTCTGGGTGTTTTTTTTGTGACTCAACTTCCAACAGTTAGGGTAGTCAGAGCGCAAAGCGCTC
>JBCCNG010000180.1:0-7842 GCA_039025955.1 Cyanobacteria bacterium P01_C01_bin.72
AGACGCTATTGTGCATATTGCGATCATTCCTAATTAAATTAGTTTTTGATCGAAGGTAGGAGTGATAAAAACCGTGCAATTTTGATTTCTTTATTCAAACCAATGAAACCTAAAACTCCAGAATTTGTCTATATCTGCACTCAGGCTAATTTAGATAGTTTTCAATGCCAAACATCAGATCAGCTTAACGGCATCGCTTTGGGAGTCAAAGATCTCTTCCAAATTGCTGGTTTACCCACTACCGCTGGCAATCCTGATTGGCTTAAGACTCATGCCCTCCCCGAAGCAACTGCCCCTAGCGTTACCGCTCTTTTAGAAGCTGGAGCAACTTTAGTCGGTAAGACTCTGACCGATGAACTAGCCTATAGTTTGGAAGGTGTGAACCTGCATTACGGTACACCTATTAATCCTCAAGCCCCTCTACGCTTGCCTGGAGGTTCAAGCAGCGGTTCAGCCGTTGCCGTTGCTAATGGTAGCATTGACCTCGGCTTGGGTACAGATACAGGGGGTTCTATTCGTGTTCCTGCCAGCTATAACGGTATTTATGGCTTTCGTCCTAGTCATGGTTTAGTCAACTGCGATTGCCTGATACCCCTGTCTCCCCGCTTTGATACTGTCGGTTGGTTAGCCCGTGACTTGGTAACTCTCAGACGGGCAGGGGAAGTGCTTTTACCGACCACGGAGGAAAAAGTTTTGTCTCATTTGGTAGTGGCAAATATAGAAGGTTTAGCAAGCTGGCAAACAGCGCGTCAGCCTCTATTAGCTCGCTGGTCGGCTCAGTTTCAGTCGCTTCAGCAGGTGGAGCTAACGGAGGAGCTATTAACAAGGGCAAGTCAAGCTTTCCGTATTTTGCAGGGTCGCGAAATCTGGCGCATACATGGTCAGTGGATCGAACAACAGCAGCCTCACTTTGCTCCAGAAATTGGCGATCGCTTTATTTGGTGCAGTACCCTAACCAAAGATGACGAACAACAGGCAGAATTAGCTGCCCAGAAATTTGTTAACTATTGGCAGCAACAGGTTTTACCTACTCCTAATCATGTCTTACTCATGCCTACCACTCCAGGGGCAGCGCCTCTGTTAACAACACCAGCAGCAGCACTAAAGACATATCGTCATCGTTTAATGAGCTTAACAGCCCCCGCAGGATTAACTGCCGCTCCTCAAATCAGCTTGCCCTATCTCCAGGCACAGCAAGCCCCCTGGGGCGTATCCTTATTAGCATCTGCTGGCAGCGATCTCGCTTTACTAAACTGTGCTGCTAGGCTTTAATGTCGCTTCGCTCCTGAAGCCAGAAAAGGTAAAATCTAATCCTGATCGGGAAGAGCCTGAACTGTTCCCAACTGCTGCCTAACATCGTCGATCGCTAAATTTAGTTGGGCGATTTTATCTTCTAAACCATGACGAGCTAGTTCAATACTCTCTTCGGTATCAAAGCTGGTTTCGCTACCTTTTTCCAGCTTCGAGGGATTCGCTCCAGAAACTTGCTTTTCTTTGCCAGTTGCCAAAACTGTACCCAAAACTCCGCCAACCACGCCACCAATGATCGAGCCTAAGACAAATCCTGTTCCAAAACCATTCTGTTGACCCATGATAATTAAACTTGTTGCTAATGCTTACAATAGACCGTTACGTACCAAAAGCGCGATCGCCTGCATCTCCTAAACCTGGAACAATATACCCTTTATTGTTCAACCCTTCATCGATAATAGCGGTATAAATCTCTAGTCCTGGGTAGTTTTCACTTAGTTGCCTCAAAGCAGGGGGAGCTGCCACAATCGAAATGATTCTAATAAGCTCTGGTTTCACGCCTCGACTAGTAACTTCCTTCATTGCCATCATAATCGATCCTCCCGTAGCTAGCATGGGTTCAAGGATAACTATTCTGGTTTCGTCGGCAAACTTTTCGGGTAGCTTGTTGAGATAGCAGGCCGGTTCTAAAGAAGATTCGTCCCGCGCCAAACCCAAATGATAGGTAGAAGCAAGAGGCATAACCTTTTGTACCTCTTCCACCAAAGCCAAACCAGCTCGCAGAATCGGTACTATCCCCACCGGAACTTCTGGATTGACAAACGTTCCTGGACATTGAGTCAAGGGAGTTTGTACCATTGTTTCGACGGTAGGTAGCCAGTTTCTCGCTGCTTCGTAGGCTAACCAACGTCCCAGTTCGGCGATCGCACTTTTAAATAAGACTGACGGTGTATTCACATCACGAGCCACAGATAGCCAATGCTTGATCAACGGATGCTCTGGAACATATACGCGCAGTTGTAAACTCATATTGGCTAGTTAGTCTGATAGTGACAAAAGTGACAAAAGAAAATGGAATCGGGTGCGAAGTCAATCTTACACGATCTCCTCCCGATTCTCAGAACCGATTAAGCTATGAAACGAGCAAGAAGCAGACTAGATCTGACCTGTCTACAACTTTGATTTAACCAGCCGCAATTTAGCAGCCGCTATAGTTTGGCGCTGCTGATACTGCCGTTAGAATTGCTGTTCTCTGGCACGTTAGAGCGGCTCTGAGTGCCATTGCCATTGCTATTGCCATTATAGTTATAGTTATTTTGGCGATTTTGACTATACTCAGCGTTACCCTTTTCAAAGTAGTTTTTACCATAGCGACCATGATAGGAATAACGGTCAAACTCATTGGCTTTAACCCCATTGACTACCATGCCTAAAACTCTTTGTCCTGTAGTTGCTAAAGCTTCTTGAGCTAACTCCGCACTTTCTTGTTCCACTACTCCTGGTCGAGTAACAAAGAGAATACCATCAACTAGCTTGCTAATAGTCAAAACATCGGCAGTTACAGGTAAAGGTGGTGCATCGATCAAAATCAAATCGTAGTCTTGACGACAGCTACCAATAAAATTACTCATTTCTGGAGAATCAAGAATTGCCAGAGGATTAGATTCCACAACGCCGCTAGTCAAAAGACTTAGCTTGGACATGGGCTGCTTGATAATTGAGAGAGGATTAATATTACTCGTCACAATATCTTTCAATCCCCGACGATTATCCACTTCCCAAAGATGATGCTGGGAAGAACGACGCAGATCCCCGTCTACTAATAATACGCTACGTCCCAGTTGGGCGATCGCCGCTGCCAAATTAGCCGTCACGGTAGACTTTCCTTCTTCAGGGACAGAGCTGGTAACTAAAATTACTTTGGGCGGTTTATCATTAGTTAAAAACTTCAGGTTTGCCTGAATCATACGATAAACTTCGCTGGAGAAAGAATCTGGTTCATCTCGCGTGACAATTCGACCCTGATACATTGGTGGCTCAAGACGAGTAATACCAACGGTTTGATAAGGAAATTTCTTTTTGATTTCGGCTAAAGACTGAATTGAACGATCCTGCATCTCCAGCAAAACAACCGATAGGTTAGCCAGAAATGCTCCCAAGACCAAACCCAAGGCTAGCAAGACTGTTCTGCCCGAACTACCCTTCTCTGGCACGGAGGCATATTCAACCACATTGGCATTACCACTTTCACTGTTGGCAGCAGCAATAGTCACTTTTGATAGGTTGTTGAGTAATGTTTCATAGGTTTTACCTGCCGATTCCGCCTGGCGCACTAGTTGGCGGTCTTGCTGCTCAAGCTGAGGCAAGACTTTGGCTCTGGCTAACAACTTTTGCTGAGATTGATATAAAGAAGCAACCTGACGTTGCAAATTAAGCTCTTCAATTTTGAAGCTGATAAATTTTTCTAGCTGGTTCTCTTTCGTCCCGTTTTCATTCCGCAGCAAACCTTGGGATACATTGACACCTTCCCCCACGTTCACAGCAATTAAATTGCGGAGTTGCTGATTCAGGGCATTTTTCTTTTCGCTCAAACTAGCGATGATCGGGTGTTGTTCGTTAAATCGCTGGCGCTCAGTTGCCAACTCGGACTCAGTTTCAGCTAGCTGATCGAGGATACTTTGGACTTCGGGATAAGAGCCTAGCTGATTAGCTTTTACTGCCTGCTGCAAGTTAAGACCCAACTGACTTTGCAATGCGCCAGATTGAGCCTGCATACCCTGTAATTGTGAACCCGTTACCGTAATTTCACGATTGATTGCCCCTAGATCCGCGACTAAGCTTTTCTTTTCCTCTGCCAGATCGACAATATTATTTGCAGTTCTAAAGTTAGAAATTTGCTCTTCGACGTTTTTTACTCTCGCTTCAACGTTAGGAATTTCTTGGTCTAAAAATGCTTTCGCTGCCCCAGGATCTTTTTGATTACCCTCAATCTGCTCTTGGATATACACATCCATGATCGTATTGACAATCTTAGAAGCCATCTGGGGATCGTTATGTTTATAACTAATGCCAACTACATCTGTCCCACCAATAACCTCCGCCGTCAGTTTTTTTCTAAAATCTCTCACCGTAATCGGGTCGCCATCTTTGTCAGTTAACTTCTGACGATCTATTACTTCTTGAATTACGGGTTCTGATTCTAAAATTTGGATTTGAGTACTAAGAGGTGTCTGATCGTGAACCAGCGCATTCAAAGCACCTGCCTTGTCACCAATCTCTTCTAAATTTCCAACGGCACTATTTTGCTTAAATAGCAGTTTCCCTTCTGCTTGATATGTCTTCCTTTGCAATAAACTGAGTGCTCCAGTTACCCCCAAAGTCAGCAGGAATATTGCTAAAGCTGGTTTCCAGCGTCTTTTTACCTTAACTAGATATTCACTTAAACTCACATCTAAAGCCTCTCTTGAAGATGACGCTGATGTCGAAGAATTATTTGTATACTGCCCGTTGGAGTTATTACTCAACATATTTTAGGTTAGAGAATTTTAATTTATATAGTGATACGATGACTTCTTGATTATTACAACAGTTATATCAGTATTTATACTAATACTGGAACTTAAAACATATCATTGACTACAGAAGCGACTGTTTTCATAGTTATAATTGTGAGAATAGTTAAGTTTCGACTGTTAATTGCTCTCAAACTTCGGTAATTTATTTGATTTCACCTTACGCTTATTTCTTGGTTTTCCATGGTAGTAGAGACTGTCGAACTCAAACTGCTGCCTTAAATCTTAGGAATTTATTAATTGCTCAATCCCAGTCCAACAATATACTAACTCAGAATAATTACTTAGAAAAGAGAGCTAAGGATTTGACATCTCTCATAGCAGCTAAATCAACAGCATTTTCTAACTCGTTATCGACTCCTTTAATTGAAATTGCGGCTTTAGAGTTAGCACCACAATCTTTGTGTGAAAGTTTGATAAACTTTGCTCACCAGGTAAATTCTCAAGGGGTAAAGCAGATTAAGGTAGTACCCTTATTTTTAGCCCCTGGAGTTCATGTCCAGTCAGATATTCCTGACGAAATTGCTTTAGCGACAAAACAGCTTGATAATCAGTTAATTATTGAATTATCACCATATTTGGGTAAATATTCGGGAATAGTAAATCTTTTAACCCAACGCTTTCAAGAATTATCCGCCACAACCCGCATTCTAATCGCTCACGGTAGTAGATTATTGTCCGTCACTAACTATTATCAAGCATTGGTAGCTCAATTAGATGCTGATATCGCTTACTGGTCTGGCGTGCCGCGATTTACGCAGCAGATCGAAACCAAGATCGCAGCGGGTAGCCAGAAAATTGCCCTACTGCCTTATTTTTTGTTTCCTGGCAGAATAACTCAGGCGATCGCTACAGAAGTGGCTGCACTACAGCAAAAATATCCTCATGTAGAGCTAAGGCTAGGGAAACCATTAGGAGCCACGCCAGCCATAGCCGAATTAATCGCCGAAGAAGTTTGAATTATGAATCAACCAAAATATCAAGGAAAGGTTTATTTAGTTGGTGCGGGTCCTGGCGATCCTGGTTTACTGACGGTAAAGGGCAAAACGCTGCTAGAACATGCTGACGTGGTAATTTATGATGCTTTGGTCAGTCTCGAAATAATGGCAATTATCCCCCCCAGAGCCGAGAAAATTAATGTGGGGAAGCGTAAAGATCGCCATTCTTTACCCCAAACGCAAACCACAGAATTGCTGCGCTATAAAGCGGAAGATAACGCCGTGGTGGTCAGGCTTAAAGGGGGTGATCCCTTTGTCTTTGGTCGAGGCGGCGAGGAAATGGCGGATCTGGTCAAAGCAGGAGTGGAAGTAGAGGTTGTACCAGGTATCACTTCGGGCATTGCTGCCCCTGCCTATGCAGGAATTCCTGTAACCCATCGTCTGTATAATTCTTCGGTCACTTTTGTGACAGGACACGAGGCAACGGAAAAATATCGCCCTGAAGTCAACTGGCAGGCGATCGCCCAAGGTTCGGAAACTATCGTTATTTATATGGGAGTACACAATTTACCCCGCATTATTCCCCAACTAATTGCCGCAGGCATGAACCCCGAAACTCCCGTCGCCCTAATTCGTTGGGGTACTAGACCCGATCAGGAGCAGCTTATTGGCACTCTAGAGACGATTGTGGCGCAAATTACTCAAACAGAATTTACCGCCCCAGCGATCGCCGTTATCGGTCAAGTAGTAGACCTGCGATCGCTGTTGATTCCTCAAGACCAATTGGCATCCGAAATGGCGAATTGACTTCTGTCTCCTGCCTCCCTCAAAAACTTTTCCTGCAATTAGGTCTATTAAATGAGATGATAACTACTATTATTGGGGCGCAAATAGTTTGACTGAGTATTATTGCTTAGATCTACCTATACGAAAATCCTAGTATAATACATAATTACTGATTCAAGATCATTTATTAATCATTTAGTCTTTATTAATTAGATTTCGACAGACCACACTTATGGGCTTTGCAGAACTATCAATCGCTGATATTGCTGCTGAATATAACTTAGAACACCAGGATATATTCAAGCTTTGCGATCGCTTTAAAATCAACTATAAAAACGAACGCACTTGTTTAGCACTAGAAGATGCTAAAGCAATAATTATGGAAATTTTAGCGAACAGAGCTAATTCTGAAGCTAGCTAGAGAAAACATGATCTATGTTGTGCCAGATCTAGAGAGATAAGATTGTTTACTGTTCCAAATTACTGTTTAGGTATTCTGTCAAAATAAATAGCTGAAGATTATGTATAGAGGGTGCATCGAGAATTGCGCCCAACCAGAGATTGTCCTCTCGTCTGACGAAGATATTGACTCTGAACTTAAAATCAAATTCAAATTTTGAGGAGAACAATGTTAAAGCGATTTTTATTTGCTGCTGTAGCTGCCTTATTTTTGGCAATTCAATTTAATATCACTAGTGTCAATGCAGTTGAACTAGATGAAAGTATTCGTACTGTTCCCTTGAATGAACAGGGAGAGCAAGTAACCCTAAGTCTCAAGCAAGTAAAGCAAGGACAAAAAATATTTGTTGATAGCTGTACCTATTGCCATAAAGGTGGGGCGACCAAAACTAATCCTAACGTTAATTTGGGCTTAACAGCTTTGGCTAATGCTTATCCAGCCAGAGATAATATAGAAGGAATCGTTGACTATCTCAAGAACCCTACTACATATGATGGGGAAAGAGATATTTATGAATTCCATCCCAACACTACTCGTTCGGATCTTTATCCAATCATGCGTAACCTTACCGATGACGATCTAGAAGCTGTAGCAGGGCATATTCTGATTCAGCCTGAAATTCGCGGCATCCTTTGGGGTGGTGGTAAAGTTTACAACTAAAATCGACAGTTTATAACTGAATATTTTTTGGCAAGGAGATTTAAGAGTTAGTAGCTTGAATCTCCTTTTTTTTATGCTCGTTTGGGAGATTGGAGATTGGGAGTTCTAAAACAGTACTTCTTACTATATGTGGCTAACTATGCGCCTCTGTTACTTCTTACTCCTTACTCCAAAC
>JBCCNG010000181.1:0-7839 GCA_039025955.1 Cyanobacteria bacterium P01_C01_bin.72
AATTTTAAGGCTGATCATCTTGAACCAAAAGCTATCCCAGGGAATATATGATATTGGCTGATGAACATTTGGCTCTTCCCATTTATCTATGTCAGAATTTAATATATTTAGCTCTTCAATTTTAGCTGTTTCTAATAAGAATAAATTGACAACTATGATGCCCGAACCTAATATTTGCTGATTTCTTTGAGCATATTCTTTGAGCAGAGATTTATGCTTAACAACAAATTCTTTATTTTTACTTCTTGCGGAAAATAAATTATCTACCATTAAAGTCTAAATGTCGTTCCAATTAATTTCCTCATGGTCTAAGCTATCGTTTCGGGGGATTAAGACTAGGGATCAGAATAAATCTATAGGAGTTTGCTTGATCTCAGCCTCATGGGAAATGACTATAAGTGCAGAATTACCTTAAACCCAGATAAAACTATTGTTTAATCACAACGATAAGATAACAGAAAAGCAGGTTATTGCCCATAGCATTTAGGTTATGAAGCGAGCATAATCTTTTTATGCTCAAGACCATAATTGATAATTAAGCATGGTTAAAAATTACTAATTAATCCTGTTAAATTATTTAGTGATTACAAATCACGTCTCCCAATCATCTTCTGAAGCAGTTAAAGGCTGTTTTTGTAACAAAGATATGGCTAAAGCGATCGCTTTTTGAGCCTGGGGATCACTTTCTTGCTTTAAAGTCGCTTGTAGTAAAGGCAATGATGCCTGATTGCCAATTTTCATTAAAGATAAGGCTGCTGACCTGCGGGTTTCGGGTTCGTGATGCTGAAGTAAATCTTGTAAAACGAGAACTGCGGGCTGGTATTTTAGATTGCTCAAAACGGCAGCTGCCTGACGACGAATATCTACCACATTGTCGGTCAAGGCATGTACCAGTAAATCTAATGCTTGAGTATCATGGGGATTTTCTTCGCTTATTTTGGCGACCGCTCCTACTACTGCGGCTCTTACTTCAGGAGAATCGGAGCTATAGGCTTGATACAGTTTGTCTTTAGCTGCCGTGCCAATAAAAGCCAGTCCCCAAGCTGCATGACCTTTATTACTTTCGCTAGAGTCAGGTGACGCTAATACTTCTAATAAAGGATCGACGGAGGCTATTCCTGTCCGCGCAAGAGCGCCAATTGCCGATGCCTGCACTACGGTATCTTCATCGTTGAGTAAAGCATGAATCAGATGAGGTACAGCAGCAGGATCTTCAATCAAGGTCAGAGTCTTACCCGCTGCTCTTCTGACCACGGCATTCGGATGGTGTAGTAAGGCTTCAATTAGGGTATCTACTGCTGGCTTACCCACAACTCCCAAGGCTTCAGCGAAACCGAGGCGGACTAAGCCCCTCGTGTCTCCTAAACATTCAACCATCTGCCCAATTAGCTGTAGATCTTGATGATCAAACGTTTCATCTGTAAGCTGCTGTTGGACTTGCTTTAATAGCTGGTCTGTTTCCTGATGAGAAAGCGGAGCAGTTGCACTATCTTGGGATGGATTAGGAAGCTCAGTCATTTAACTATTTGCGTTCAAGGTTGCCTGTTGTTCTCTGAGTCGTTGCAGTTTGGCATCAATATCGGCAAGCTGCGGTTCTAACTTAGCCATAGTTGCTTTTTTAGAAAGCTTGGCTTTTTTTGCTGCTTCTGTTGTTTCGCTGATCAGACGATCGCGATACTTTTCAAATTCGACAATTAACTCAGCTAAATCTGATGCGGTTACGGGATTATCAGCCATATGTTTAATTTTTTAAATTTTAAAAACTAGATTGGGAAAATTGGTAATCTAAAATTGGGCAATCAAGTTTATGCAACTATATGCAAATAATTTTCTCAGATTGTCTGCTCGGAGTAAACTGCTGAAGATAAACTGAAACAATAAAGCCTAAACTACTGATTGATAAAAATGACTGTAAATAATGACGATAAATTTTGCCTAAGCGATGGATAATAGATTCTCTAACATCTTTAACCTTACGGAAGATCAGGCGATCGCTCTGCTGAAACAGCCCCTCAACCAGGCAGACGGTACATCTGAACGCTATGTTGGCGCGGCTCACCTGATCAATTTTCCCACTGAAAAATCGATTAATGCCCTAATCGAAGCGATTGGCGATCTCGACCCTGCTTTGGAAAATCGCATTGCCAGACGTAAAGCAGTTGAAAGTTTAGGACGACTCAAGGCAGTCCAGGCACTCCCCACCCTCAAAGGCTGTTTAGCAGATGCCGATCCTCTCACCGTCGAAAATGCAGTCTGGGCAATTGGTGAAATCGGGACAGAAGATCAGTCGATCCTAGAGCAAATTGCTAATTTACTTACCAAGCCAAACCAAACTTACCGCGTCATCATCCATACTTTGGCAAATTTCAATTACCTGCCTGCCCTTGAGCGCATCAAGCCTTTTACTACCCATGACGATAAATCCATTGCTAGTGCGGCGATCGCTTCTATTGCCCGCTTGAGTAACGATTATAGTCAGATGTCTGAGGTGGTAACCTTTCTTCAGAGCGATGATATTAATGCTCGACGTGCCTGTATTCAGGATTTAATTGATGCCGAACACTATCCCGCGCTCGCGGCGATCGCTAAAGCCCCAATTTCGGTCGCTTTTCGTTTACGGGGTATTCGACTACTGGCAGCCAAAGGTTTAGGGGCAGGCAAAATCAATTTCGCCGCAGTTGAGCCAAGTTTAGACCAAATTATTCGCGATCGCCCCCAAGATATTGACCTCGTACACGAATACGATCAGCCTCCAGCAATTGAATTTCTCATCAGAGAGCTATATCACACCGATTTTGGGCGCTGTTATCTGGCGGATAAGACATTAATTGAAGCCTATCCTCAAGAGTCAGTAGAAGCCCTGCTACAGACCTATAAAGAAGAGGCGCATAACGATTATGGCGCGCATTTTCACGTAATCAAGCTGCTGGGATTACTCAAACACCAGCCCAGCTATGATCTAATTGTTACAGCTTTGCACAATACTGCCCCGCAATTTCAAAAATCTCGCGCCGCTGCGGCGATCGCTTTGGGTAATCTCCAGATGACTGAAGCAATCCCTCTACTCAAAGAAACAATGCAGACACCAATCTTTGATCTCAAGTACGCCTGTCTTTTAGCATTAGAACAGTTGGGAGCAAATTGCTGGTCGGAGATGGTAGATGATCAAAATCTGCTGATTAAGGCAAAAGCAAATCATAAATGTAGCTGATTTCCCCCTAAATGACAGACTGGCAACAAACTCGGTATTTTCCCAAATTAGAAAAGCATCAGGCTCATATCTGGCGTGCCAATTTGGATTTGAATAAGAGAGAAATAACTAAACTAGCAACTTTATTATCTTCTGAAGAAACTGCCAGGGCAAATCGGTTTCGCTTCATGGAACACAAAAGACGGTTTATCGCCGCCAGAGGCATTCTGAGACAGTTGCTGGGTGCTTATTTGGCAATTAATCCCCGTAGTGTCGATTTTAGCTATGGAGAGAAAGGAAAACCTGCTCTAAGTAACGCAACAGAGATACAGTTTAATATCTCTCATTCTCAAGAATATGCTCTGCTGGGATTTATCCCAGAACATCTGATTGGAGTCGATCTAGAATATCAGCGAGCTATGCCCGATGCCCTCAAAATCGCTCAACGCTTTTTTTCTCCCAGAGAATTTAAGACGCTGCAAGCAACAGCGCCAGAACAACAGGCAAAATTGTTTTTTCAGCTTTGGACAGCAAAAGAAGCTTATCTAAAAGCTTTAGGGACGGGTTTGTCTGACTCTCTGACTGGAGTAGAAATAGCTTTTGATCGCAATCAATCGCCTTATCTATTCTCTCTACAGCAAAAGTCTCCTCCAATATCTGACTGGTCGCTCTACTCCTGCACTCCCATCGCTAATTATTCAGGTGCGTTCGTCATTAACCAACCAATCTCTGCTCAACAAATTACCTTCTGGCACTGGCTACCAGATTTATTACCGAAACAATAACTCTTAAAAGCCAATAAATATTAAAATCGATGTATGATTTCTTATGATTTCTTAATATTATAGTAAATAGGATTTAACAAAAGAAAATTTCTATGACGACAATCACCTTTGCTAAAGAAAATCTAGAAGTAATCGCTGCGCAGGGGTCAAATTTGCGCGAGAAAGCTCTGCAAAACCGAGTAGATATTTATACTCTAGGAGGAAAGCTCAGAAATTGTGGTGGTTATGGACAATGTGCAACCTGCATTGTCGAAGTTGTTGCGGGCATGGAAAATTTATCTCCCAAAACAGATTTTGAGAAGCGCCGACTAAAAAAGAAGCCCGAAAGCTACAGATTGGCATGTCAAACTCTGGTGAATGGGTCTGTGACTATCATCACGAAGCCCAAGCCAGCTAAAAAGAAGAAATAGGCGCAGATGCCTAGAGCTATAGTCCTAAGTGATGATATTCTAGTTACTAGTGTCATTTTAATAATCAATTATTCAGGAGCTACTGTTGAATGGAAGTTAATGATCTGGGATTTGTAGCTACGATCCTATTTGTTTTGGTTCCTACCGTTTTCTTGCTCATTCTCTTTATCCAGACAGATAAAGATCAAAGAGAAGGTTAATATATCCTTAAAAAATAAAAATAATTTATTTACTTAGTTGAGCTGTTGAGCAATTAGAGAAACTTTTCTCAAGGACTTGTGGGCGATCGCAAGAAACTCTATTTTGAAGTTGCTAACCGCTCGATTTTTGTGTGTAAATATGCCAATAGTCTATGATCTTGAAGGATTAATTTTCTTGATTAGCGTCTAACATGCAGGCAAGCTGGTCAATAATCGACTCAAAGTCTTGTTTAATTAATTGTTGTGCTTGATTGCTTGACAGTAGAGGAACATGGACAAAAATACAATAAGTACTTAGACGTTGTGTTCTAATGTATTTTAACAACTGATAATATAGCCCTTCGCAAACAAATTTTCCCGCATCGTGACTGACTTCAGTAAGTTTTAGGGTTTTAACTAAATCTGTCAAATTTACGGTGGTGTAAAGGCATTCATTCGCGCAAGAGGCGTTAGATTCTATTGTTAGCTTGGTTCTCTTTTCTGCCATTCCACAACAGATAACTACCTCGGGCTGGATATGTTCTACCTCTTTGATTACTTTATGACTAGCCTGCTCGATATTTACAGGAAGATTACGTAAGAAAAACAAGTCGGCGACAGCTACATAATTTGATTTTTGGCTAATTTCTAGAAGATCATCTGAGGAATTGCTTTTTTGGTGTGGCAACCAAGTTTGAAAAGAAGTTAATAAAATTTTGACTTTGGCTGATGACTTTAGCTTTTCCATTTTAAAGTATGAGTCTCAAAATTAATCGGTTCGTCCTATCCTAAAGGATTCCCTTCGGTCAAGGATACACTCAATGCGGCAAGTGCAAGCCGCTTCGCATATAGCTATCAGCTATCAGCTTTTTGATTGACTTGCTTAGTTGTACAAGCCATGAAATGATACCTTGATTTAGCAACGCCATTATACAGAATACTTTCTTTACTCTATTTACTTTAGTTAAAAACATGGAAATACAATTTAGAGAATTTAATCCTTTCGACCTATGGATTTGGCTAGAATTTCCGACAGTTCCCTCTCCTATGGAACAACAGTATATTGAAGAACTGCTCGACTCATGGTTCTATTTAGGCAAGCTAGGTGGCTTCAACGCCGAAAATCTGCAAGTTCAGGATACGGGAATTGAAATTAGCTATATGGAATACGAGCAAACCGAACTTGATAGTACCTTGATGTCGCCGATGCACAATATGGGAGATGTGGAATATCTGGGTGTTTGGGGTAGATGTTGGTTTGATCTGGGTACAAGCGATTTAATTGCGATCGATATTCTGATTAATAGTTTGAATCAGCTTAGTAGAGAATTTGTCCAGATCAATAAAATTATTATCGGTGGACAAAATGAAGATTGGTCAGTTGAAGAAAATCACCAGACGACTTTTTATAGCAATAATAATCTCTAGAAAATACTCTTTTCTTTTAAAACAAAAAATGTAGAGACACATAACGAGATCTCTACATACAGTATTTCTAACTATGTTCATATTTTACAGTCAGTAATTGTCAATCAAGTAAAAGTTCTTTCTTACTCATTACTAACTACTCTCTTCTAATAAGCATCCTGCAATTCATAAAAGTCTGGGGAAACATAATCTTTCCTTAATGGATAACCAATCCAGTCTTCATTCATTAAAATACGCTTGAGATTAGGATGTCCTTCATAAATAATACCGAACATATCGTAACTCTCTCGTTCTTGCCAGTCTGCCGCTTTCCAGATCCAGTAAACAGAAGGCACTTTTGGGTTATCTCTTGGTAGAAAAACCTTGATACGAACCTCTTCAGGTTGCTCAACATCATCAGCCACTTTAATCAAGTGATAGAAGCTAACTAGTTCTTTCCCTGGACCAATATCGTATGCTCCTTGACACTGGAGATAATTATAGCCGTAGGCATACAGCGCCGTGGCAATAGGTAACAGCAACTCGGCATCCACCTTGATCATTTCCACATTGGAAATATCAGGAGCAAGTGCTTCATTATCAAAGCCATTCTCGGTTAGCCAACTTGATGTCTGTCCAGCGGCAACTAGATCTGATGCTGCTTCTTCCTGTTCTTCAGGACTTTGCTTTCCTTTTTCTTCAGCCACGTTCTACCTCTGATTTCTCTGCTGATTCTATCGCAGGTAAGGGCATTCCCATCGCCTCAGCCAATTCTTTGGGTGGCGCTTGGCGAGTTGCAGATTGAATGTACGTACCGTTTAAAATTGGCTCAACCACTTTCATATTGTGTCTGGTACTGTAGAAACGGTGAGTTTGCTCTACGGTTGTGGCACGCTCTTGAATGGATTGATTAGAAACTTTCTTACGTAGTTTGATAACCGCATCAAAAATAGCTTCTGGACGAGGAGGACAGCCAGGGATGTAGACATCTACAGGGATAAGTTTGTCCACGCCTCTAACCGCTGTGGTTGAATCAGTGCTAAACATGCCGCCAGTAATAGTACAAGCACCCATGGCAATTACATATTTGGGTTCGGGCATTTCTTCATAAAGACGCACTAAAGCAGGAGCCATCTTCATCGTAATCGTACCAGCAGTGATTAATAAATCGGACTGGCGAGGACTAGAACGGGGTACTAAACCATAACGATCAAAGTCAAAGCGAGAACCAATTAAAGCTGCTACCTCGATAAAGCAGCAGGCAGTACCATAGAGCATGGGCCACAGGCTAGATAGTCTTGCCCAGTTATAAATATCATCTACAGTAGTTAAAATAACGTTTTCCGATAGATCCTGAGTTATCTGCGTCGGATTACTAGGATTGAGTATTCTCTCCTGTTGTTGTTGTTCAAATGTTGGGGAATTCATGACCACTCCAAAGCTCCTTTTCTCCACGCATATACTAAAGCAATTACCAAGATGGCAATAAAAATTAGGGCTTCTACAAATGCTAACAGCCCCAAACGACTAAAAGCTACTGCCCAGGGATATAGAAAAACGGTTTCTACATCAAAAACGACGAACACCAGGGCAAACATGTAGTAGCGAATATTAAACTGAATCCAAGCACCACCAACGGGTTCCATCCCAGATTCGTAAGTCGTTTGTCGTTCAGGACCTCCATTACCAGGTCTTAGAAGTTTAGAGGCAGTTAAAGCTAGAGCGGGAACTGCGCTGCATATGAGCAAGAAACCCAAGAAATATTCATAACCATTGAGAACAAACAATTTTTATTTATCACTCCCTAGTAAACTGTGTACGTTATTAATATGATTAATTTACATTACATTTTATTGTAATAGTATCCC
>JBCCNG010000182.1:0-7832 GCA_039025955.1 Cyanobacteria bacterium P01_C01_bin.72
ATAGGTTTTAGTTAACAGTAACAGCCGTACAACACTACTATTCAGACAAGGTAATATTTCTCTCGTCAGGATGAGTGATGAACGCTGGCAAATTAAAGTAGTCTAGTCTAACAATTTTCCAGGATCATGATCAACTATTATCAAATATTACCTTGTCTGAATAGTAGTGTTGTACGGCTGTTACTGTTAACTAAAACCTATGTCTTTTGTTGGCTTACATATCCATAGTGACTACAGCTTGCTTGATGGTGCATCCCAGATACCCCAGTTAATCGATCGCTGTTTAGAGTTAGACATGCCGGCGATCGCTCTGACGGATCATGGGGTAATGTATGGAGCGGTCGAGCTGATCAAAGTCTGTCGTAAGAAAGGGATTAAGCCGATCATTGGTAATGAGATGTATGTGATCAATGGTGATATTGAGGTTAACATTACCGAGAAGAAAAAACGCCATCGTAAATATCATCAGGTGGTGTTGGCAAAAAACAATCAGGGATATAAAAATCTGGTTAAGCTAACCACAATTTCTCACCTTAAGGGTTATCAGGGTAGCGGGATCTTTGCCCGTCCCTGTATTAACAAGGAATTGCTCGAAAAGTATCATGAAGGCTTAATTGTGACTAGCGCCTGTTTGGGAGGAGAAGTACCCCAGGCAATTCTTAAAGGAGATTTGGCACATGCTGAGAAGGTAGCCAAGTGGTATCAAGATTTATTCGGGGAGGATTATTATTTAGAGATTCAGGATCATGGTTCACCTGAAGATCGAATCGTCAATGTAGCGATCGTCAACATAGCCCGTAAGTTGGGAATTAAAATCGTGGCGACTAACGATTCTCACTTTATCTCCTGCTACGACGTTGAGGCTCATGATGCTCTGTTGTGTATTTTGACCCAAAAGCGGATTACTGATGAAAAACGCCTGCGCTATAGCGGGACAGAGTATCTCAAGTCGGCAGCGGAAATGCGGTTATTATTTCGCGATCATCTAGAAGATGATGTAATTGAAGAGGCGATCGCCAATACGGTAGAGGTGGCAGATAAAATTGAGCCGTATAACATTTTGGGTGAGCCACGTATCCCCGATTATCCCGTCCCCCCAGGACACACCGCCGATAGTTATCTCGAAGAAGTTACTCGTCAGGGTTTACTCGAAAGACTCAAGTGTCGTAATCACAGTGAAGTTCCCGTCGAATATATTCAGCGGATTGAAGTGGAACTTCAGGTCATGCAGGAAAAGGGTTTTTCTACCTACTTTTTGGTGGTCTGGGACTATATTAAATACGCCAGAGATAATGATATTCCTGTAGGGCCAGGTAGAGGTTCAGCCGCAGGATCTTTAGTAGCATATTGTCTCAAAATCACGAATATTGACCCGATTCATCATGGCTTACTGTTTGAGCGCTTTCTCAATCCTGAACGCAAGTCTATGCCCGACGTAGATACGGATTTCTGTCCCGATCGCCGTGGGGACATGATTAAATACGTTACCGAGAAATATGGTGAGGCAAATGTTGCCCAGATTATCACCTTTAACCGCATGACTTCCAAGGCGGTACTAAAGGATGTGGGAAGAGTATTGGGCATAGATTTTGGCGATCAAAACCGCATGGCGAAGATGATTCCCGTGGCGCGGGGTAAACCTGCCAAGCTGAAGGTAATGATTTCTGATGATACCCCCGAACCTGCTTTTAAACAGGCTTATGAAAATGAAGTTATGCCGATTTATAACGACAATAAGGAGGAGGTAGGTTCAGTTGCAGTTCGGAACTGGGTCGATATGGCAATTCGCATCGAAGGGACAAACAAAACCTTTGGAGTTCATGCGGCGGGGTCGTTATTTCCTCCCAACCCTTAGATGAGATTGTACCGTTACAAAGAAACAATGATGGCTCTGTAATTACTCAATATTATATGGAAGATGTTGAGGCAATGGGTCTGTTAAAAATGGACTTTCTGGGTCTAAAAAACCTGACTACAATTCAGCGTGCAGCTAATTTGGTAGAGAAAACCAAGGGCGTAACTTTAGATTTAGACCAGATCCCTTTAGATGAAAAGAAAGCCCTAGAAATCATCGCCAAAGGTAAACAAAAGAAGCTCCCTGCTGACATCCAAGAAACTCATAAACTTTTCCGCGCTGGTAATTTAGAGGGCATTTTTCAATTAGAATCTGATGGCATGAAGCAGATTACGAGAGATCTAAAACCTTCTGGGATTGAAGATCTTTCTTCAATTTCGGCACTCTATCGTCCTGGACCATTAGATGCAGGTCTAATTCCTATTTTTATTGACCGTAAACACGGCAGAGAGAAAGTTAGCTATCAGCATCCTTTATTAGAAACAATCCTCAAAGAAACCTATGGCGTAATTGTTTACCAAGAGCAAATTATGAAAATTGCTCAAGAATTAGCAGGCTATTCTTTAGGAGAAGCGGATCTGCTGAGAAGGGCAATGGGTAAGAAAAAAGTTGCCGAAATGGAAAAACATCGCGAAAAGTTTATCGATGGTTCAGCAAAAAATGGTGTTCCCCAAGCGGTTGCGGAAGATCTGTTTGAGCAGATGATTAAGTTTGCGGAATATTGTCTGAGTTACGATACAGAAGTTTTGACGGTTGAATATGGAGCAATGCCAATTGGCAAAATAGTAGAATCACAAATTGCCTGTAATATTTATTCAGTTGATGATAATGGTTTTGTCTATACTCAACCGATTGTTCAGTATCACGATCGCGGCAAACAAGAAGTCTTTGAATATACTCTAGAAAACGGCAAGCAGATAAGAGCGACTAAAGACCATAAGTTTATGACTGAAGGGGGCAAAATGCTGCCTATTGAGGAAATTTTTGCCAAAGGTTTAGATTTATTAGAATGTAAATCTTATGTTAGAGAAACGTCATCTATTTAGATTTATAGTCATTTCAAATGAAAATGAGACAAATCAAACTTAGTATATATTCTTCCTAATCCCCAGTTCCGCGAACTAACAAATCAAAACGCATCAAAATTAATTGAAACGATCATAAGTCAAATCAGAGCGATTTTTAACTAGCATTAACCAAAAACAGAACAAAGTTAAACAGGAGATAGCACCAATAATATTAGAGTAAAAACCCCAGATATCTAAACGAGAAAAGATAAAGCCAAAACTGGATGCTCCTGCCCCAAAACCACCAAAATATAGTCCCATACCTAGCCCAGATTTATCTGGAGGCAAAAGACTCAGAATGAAAGGCAAAATGCCATTTAGTATCAGACTGAGAAAGATAATTAGTAATGAGATCGGTAGAATAGAGTTGGGGAACAAAGGTAATAACCCCAGAGCTATAATTGTTCCTGCTATACCAATCAGCATGGTCTTAAAGTTCTGGAATTTCGTGGCGATTTTACCTGCGGGTAGAGCCGCTAAACCTAATAGAATTAGAAAAATAGTAGAGGCAGTTTTTCCATAATCTTCGCCAAATTGAAACTGGAGAAATTGATTGGCTGTGGGGATAGTAAACCTCAAACTCCAGGCAACCCAAATTCCAGTAGCAAAAATTAAACTTGATAGGAGTATGGGGATTTTTATCGGCTCATCTGGCTCTCTAGTTAGATTATCGACAGGATTTAATCGACGTAAAACAAAGGCAGCAATCAGTAAGGAAAATGAACCGAGAGCAAAAGCAAATCCTGTACCAAGACTTAAAATTATGCCATAAGTATCGAAGCGAAATGCCCCCACCGCTCCTCTGACCAAAGTTAAAATACTAGCCGCTTGGGGTAACTTATCTCGAGGCGCACAGCGACCCAACAAGCTCATGGTTGGCGCACGAAATACCGCCATAGCAGTAGCCCAAACAATGGCTAATATTGGTAACAACCACCGAAAAGCTGAAGCGGAAGACTGTCCTGGACTAAATATTACTAAGCAGGGAAAAAGAATAAATAAACCCGAAGAGAGAATAATCCCAAACAATATTAGGGTGATTTTTTGACCTTTGAGTCTTTGTTGCCGATCTGATAGTGCGCCAAATACTGGCTCAATAATGCTTTCAACTGCATTTTCGATCAGTAAAATTGTGACAGCTAACTCTCGATTAAAACCAAACTCAACTAAAAGCATGGGAAAATAAAGGTTGTAGATTACCCATGCCAGAGTAATCGCCCCTTGCACAGCCGCTATACTCCAGACCTCAATCCATAATATTTTTTTGTTTGGCATGAGGTAATTGTTCATTGTTGATTGATTAACTGCGCTCTTCCCATTGACTATAAGGATGCTTAACTAAATAAGAGTTAAAGTATTTCTTATCGTTTACTTCCCGTTCAATCCATTCTGGCAGATTTATCAGCTGCGCTTCATTTTCCAGTTCCACTTCAGCAATAATCAGCCCTGCGTTTTCCCCCAAAAATTCATCTACTTCCCAGGTTAAATTATCTATTTCGACTTTGTATCTATATTTATCAATCAGTGGCTTGAGACAAAGATTGTTGAGCATTTCCTGAGCATCTGAGACAGGAATAGGATATTCAAATTCAGCACGAGTATGTCCCACAACTTTACTCTTGATAGTTATATAGCCTTGTTCGCCAATAATTCGCAGCCGAACTGTCGTCCCATTCTCGGTAGGGATGTAGCCCTGACAATATCTTGCACCCAAATCAGGATTGTTTCTTTGCAACAGCTCTTTTTGCGATCGCCAAGCAGATTTCTTGACGAGATATTTGCGTTCTATTTCTGTTCCCATTGATGAGTTTTGGTGAAATTGAGATTAAGACTAAAAATATAATATCTTCTCTCTAAAATTTTGGAACAATTCAAATTACGATGTATTTTTGGCAGCTGAATAAGGGGGAGTGACCGAGTTTCGATCCTGCCAAAATTAAGTGATGTGATTTGATGCCAGCGATCGCCAAATCAGGGTCAAAACAGATCGCTTGATATGAGTTTGATACTCATAGTCCGAGTTACCAAAGCCTTTTTCTGAATTTCTCTCTGCATTGGGATTGCCAAAGCTAGGAAAGTTCAGCAAGATGCTGTGTAAGGTAGTCGAAGCATTACCTCAAAAGATAACGGCAGTAGTCAGTGATGGTCAAGTTTCAATTCGCAATGCTGTAGCGCAAGTTTTACCTGGAATACCGCACCAACTATGTCACTACGACTATTATAAAGAAGCTTTCAAGCCGATTATTGAAGCAGATCGCCACGCCAAAAAAGAACTCAAAAAGTTAGTAAGAGGAGTAAGACTCCATAAACGTTTAACACAGATACATTCCAGTCTTGGGGGGGTGGAAAAAGTGTTCTGCCCACGCGGAGGTCTACTCAGGGTAAGGACGGAGCAAGCGATGATACGCCCTATTTAGCCTTAGCTTATCAGGCAATGGGAGCTGAACGACAGGCAAGAGAGACAATTCTCCGAGGGATCGCCCCGAAAATGAGAGTAGTCTAGAACGAGCAAATTTGGAATATACTGCAGGTCTAATTTCGCTCCAACAGCAGGAAATAGGTACTGTGAATCAACATTGGCAAACCGCTCGTCGGCTATATTTGCTTAATCGTGATAGTTTAGGATGGATTAAAACTAGCCTAGGATTAGCCAAAAACCATGAAGAATCAGGTGATCTCTTTGAGTCTCGACAGCTATTAGAAGAGGTAAACACAAAGCTAAGAACTGATTCAAAGTAAGCGACTATTTTGCCTTTCTGGCGCTGTAACTCTGCCAATGTAAGCCAATTAAGGCGGCTGTAAACAGCATATATCCTGGTTCTTCCATCTGAGTAAAGATAAAACCAACCACGACCACCACTAATATATAGAACTTTGGTAAATCTTTGAGAGCTAATTTAGTCCAGACTATGTAGCCTAAATACAAATAAGCACTTAAACCAACCAATCCCAAATCGCCCCAGATACCAGCCCAACCAAAAAATGGATGATAAAAAGTTGATTCTTGAGCAATCCAGCTATTCCAATAGGCATACATAGCATCATTACTGGCAGGATGAATTGTTGCCCCTAAAGGCTGAAGCAAAGCTGCATAATCCCGCAGAAACCAGCCTCCCAAACGTCCAAAACTATGACCAGGACCTAGCCCAAATAGCCAGTTTAACCCAGATGTATAGTGGGAAACGGCAATCTCGAAAGGAGCTAATTTAATCTTCCTTGCTTCCCCTTCAGGACCCCATTCGGATAATTTTCTAATCCCGTTTTCAAAGGCGTTAAAGTATTCAATATTGTTCAATGCCCAAACAAATCCAACCCCAATCACTGTAGCAATAATTAAATAGATGAGTGCTTTTCGATTACTTTTAAATAGAGATCTCACAATCAAAATACTAAAAGCGACAAAAGCAGCAACCATAATTTGTTTAGAATCGGAAATAATTAGCTGCATTCCCGCCGCTGCTAACCAAGCGCACCGCAGCCATAGAGGGGATTTTTTGCTCAGGAGAAAGAAGTAAAGACCAAATTTGAGGGAAACTGTAGCTGAAACATAGTTGCCAGCCCCAGAAACGAAGAACACCCCCTGTGCACCATCCGTACCGTCGAATCCTTGGGCAAAAAGTAGCCCGCTATCAATTAAAGGTTTTTGTATAAACGCTAGCAGCAGATTAATTGAGGCACAGGTGAAGATAAAACGTTGAAACTGTTTGATTTGTGGCTGAGACATGGGGATTGCCACAATTGCTAATAGCAGCATGAATGGTTCGGCTAGCAGCAGATATTCGACAATTGCATTGATATATCCAGCCTGATTGATAAAGGCACTAATTATCACCACTGTAAAGAGAATAGACAGCGCTGTGAGTAGTTGATGGGTAATATTTCTATGCTGTCTGACCCTAATCTTACTGGTAGTAAGAACAATCAGCAGCACAGCGGGGACGACAATAAAATGAATAAAATTAACTGGTGCTGGTGCACCTGCTGCATCGAGAATACGGGGAAAATAGGCAGTAGCGAAAGCAAATGAGATTAGCAACGAATTACTAAGTATTGATTGCTTAGAGGTTTTATTGGCTACTATCTGATTCATTGATTATTTAGTAGTTGGTGGTTGATGGTTAATGGTTGATAGTAGCTTTATCGTATGTGTACTCTCAAATCTCATTTTTTTAGCAATTCCTATCTATTAAAGAATTAAAATTTGTTTGGCATAAGGAATATTTCTGATGACAAAAGATATGATCAGAGATATAGACAGAATCAAAACAAAAGAAAAAGCTGGTGATAAACTAAGCTCAAAAGTGTTGAGATAATCAATCACAAAACCATGGATTAAATATATACCTAAAGAACAGCTAGATACTAACTTCAGAAATTTGATCTTTGCCCAGTCCTGAGTAACATAAAAGGATGCATAAATTAGGCATACCGCCAGAAAAACTACTGATAATCTGCCATAAGGAGAGTAGCGATAGGTAATTAGCGGTAGCTGACTAGAAATCGCGATCGCCGTTGCTTCGAGGATAGCAGTAGCGACATAAATCAAGCCAAATTTAACTATTTTGGGCTGCCAGCTACTCTTTTTTTGATAATCGAAATAGAGCATTTTGGCTAAAGGAAGATAGATCAGAAAAGCTAGAAGACTTTCTCTTACTAATTTATAAGATGGAGGTAAAAAAGGTAGCAGTAAATTAATTATTCCAAAAATAATTATCCATCTATTTACTTGAGCATAGGTTCGCATTTGCTGACGTAATATATAATATAGCCAGCTCAGAATAACCAGATAAACTAGAAAGTAGATGCCATAAACTTTAAAGGAAAAGTCAGCCCCATTTATAATTAACTCGTAGAGGTTTTGATTGTTGATTAAATTAAGCAGGGTATTTTTAAGATTATTGGTATTTTGA
>JBCCNG010000183.1:0-7830 GCA_039025955.1 Cyanobacteria bacterium P01_C01_bin.72
GAGTTAGTAGCTTGAATCTCCTTTTTTTTATGCTCGTTTGGGAGATTGGAGATTGGGAGATCTAAAACAGTACTTCTTACTACATGCGGCTAACTATGCGCCTCTGTTATTCCTTACTCCTTACTCCAAACTCATCGTTCGCTTAAATCGAAGATTGCTAAGGAAATAAAATAGCTCAAGTGTATGCTGAGAAAAAAGTTAAAAGAATAGAGAGACCAATATTCTTGAAAGGAACTAACTCAGAAAGAGCAGATGAACTTCCAACTGATCAAGCGAGAAGTGATACCACAAGTTTTAGTATGTATCATCAGCCCCGAAAAGAAACAAAAGGAAGTAACTTGCTGAATTTTGGTTACAGCAAAGATCATCGACCTGATTTAGTTCAAGATCGTCAAATGCTAGCTACTCTAGACCCGATGGGAATGACTTTGTTGGGAGCGACATGATCAGGAAACGGCACAGATGAGTCTCATTATCTACCGACATGGCGACAATTGAGGGAGATTATTTGGTCACCAAGATTTCTTGTTCCTAGCGGATTCTAAAGGTTCAACTTGGAATAATCGAGCGAAGATCGTCCCTCTCGTCGCGTTTGTCAAACTACTCTTTCTTTAACTTACCAACGTTGCGAACCAGCGATTGCTCATCATAAATTGATTGCTGGTTGGCGATTATATGTGACTAACGCTCACACAGAACGCCTTACTTTGGAGCAAGCAGTCAACTCTTATCGTCAACAATGGCAACCAGAAAGAGGTTTTCATCGTTTTAAACGAGGTCGTCAATTAGCTTTGCCTCTCTATTTTCAGGATCAAGAGCGGATTCGAGAGTTAATATTGTTGCTCACGAGCGCTCTAACGTTGTTCACCTTAATGGAATTTGTGGTACGTCGTCAATTATTTGTATCTTTATCCTTGTGACAACGCAGTAGTTATCCAGCCTGATACTACACAGCCTGTAACGCTGCGAGTCAAACAATCAGTATTAGAATACTCTAAGACAGGTGGAAAAGGATATCAAACTCGGATCAATGCTGTGCTGGAAAGCTATGTAGAAACACAGCAGAATAAACAGCATCAAAAGGACATTTAACTCATCAAAGAAGGTCAAAAATATACTTAGATTAAATAAACCACAATAGTATATTTTTTAGCCCAGAAAATGCGATCATCGAATTTGCAGTGAGAAAGTCTACTGAAATGAACGTTTCTATATACTTTAATATTTCTGATTAAGAGAATTTGCACGTTTTGTAATACAAAAAACTTTTAATATATCGAGCAAGAATTCTGGCAGATTCAGCAATAATAACTGTATTGTTTCCTCACTTAATTATTCAAAAAACCAAAAATCATGACGACTACAGCAACTCTAACCGGGGGAATCCTCACAATCACCGACAGCGACAACGGAGCCGATAATCTCGAAATCAGTTTTGCTGGGGGGGCTTATACCATTACCGATATCGATGGGAATCTTATTAACACCAGTATTGCAGGGGCTACGGGAGATGGCACTGACACTGTGACTATTCCCGATACGGGAGTTACGGGCATTAACTTCGATCTTCTAGATGGAGAAGATACGGTAACTGTTTTGAGTTTACCCGCTACGGGACTCACAGATGGTGTCACTATTACTGGAGGTGCTGGGGAAGATGTAGCGATTATCGATGCAGCTACCAATACTGGTGCGGGAGATATCGATATTAATGCCGATTTTATTTTTCTAGATCCCAATGCCGATCTCGATACCACTACCGGTGAAATTAACTTGGATGCTGACGAAAGGATCTTGTTGGACATTGGGTCTTCCCTCGGGACTGTGGATGGGGATATTACCCTTTCTGCCAATCTAGATTTAACACCTCAAAGTCCATTTCCCTTTGGCAATTTACAAGGGATATTACTCGGCAATGCCACCATCGAAACTACTGGTAGTGGTAATATTTCCCTCAGTGGAGTTGGGGGAGATTTCTTGTTCGGCGAGGGAGGAGTTACTCTCTTTGAGAGCACCATCAGATCTACAGGAACCAGCGCGGGATCTGGAACTATTACTATTGATGGAAATGGTACCTTCAGTGATAATTTCGGTGTTTTGATAGCTGTTGACTCCGAGATAACTTCGGCGGATGGGGCGATCTTGTTGACGGGGAATGCTTCTTTCGATGATGCGATTAGAATCGATACAGGTAGTGTTATCTCTTCTACGGGAGAAGCAACCATTACTTTAAATGGTACTAATAATGATAGTAGTGGTGATGGTGGTAATGTTGGTGATGGGGTTCAAATCGAAGGGTCGCAAACTGAGGTTACCTCGGTTTCTGGAGATATTCAAATCACTGGTAATGCAACTAACTCTGACGGCGTACAAGTTGCCGAAGGTGCGAGTGTTTCCTCCACGGGAACAGGAGCAACGGCTGCTAATATAACTATTACGGGCACCACAGTAGGTGAGCAAGAGTTAGACGACGGAGTAATTATTGACGATAGTAACACGTCAATTTCTTCTGTGGACGGTGATATTCAAATTACAGGAGAAGTTACTGGCGCTACAGGCAGTGGAGATGGAGTTGAAATTGATAGTAATACATCGGTTGTTTCCACCGGATCGGGTAATATTAACATTACAGGTACAACCGCCAATTCCAACCAAAACGGTATTGAATTAAACGGTATTTTAGGTGCTGCGACTGGCACGGGTAGCACTAGTTTAAATACGGATGTACTCAATTTAGAAGATAGCACCGCCCCAGGAGTAGACCTCATCGAAGTCAACTCTCCAGCCGGAGGTACGGATATCGATGTAGTCAACACCTTCTTCAATAACGTAGAAGTAAACGGTGCTACTATCCCCGGTACAGATTACGATCAACTTAAGGTCAATTCCCCAGGCAGCGATATCGATCTCACTAATTCTGACTTGGGCATTACCGCAGATCCCAGTTATACCCCAGCAACAAATGATGAAATAACCCTCATTAATAATGTAGACCCTACCTCAACAGTCACCGGAACCTTCAACGGTTTACCAGAAGGCGCCACAGTCAATATCAATGGCACCGACTTTGCCATCAGCTATCAAGGTGGAGATGGCAACGATGTAGTTCTAACCGAATGCTTCCTCACTGGTACACTCATCTTAATCGAGTCTGGCTACCGTGCTGTAGAAGAATTAAACATCGGCGATAAGGTCAAAACAGCAGATGGAAAACTCGAACCTATTAAGTGGGTTGGTCGTCAAACCGTAGATGCCCATCGAGTGAGAAACCCCTTACGCGGTTATCCAGTATTGATTAAAGCAGGGGCTCTGGGAAATAATACCCCCATCAGAGACTTATATATATCTCCAGATCATGCTTTGTTAGTAGATGGTTTGCTCATCAACGCTGGGGCTTTAGTCAATGATATCTCTATCCTCAAAACCGAACCGACAGAAACTTTTGTCTATCACCACATCGAACTAGAAAACCATTCTCTGTTAATAGCTGAAGGTACTTATGCTGAAAGTTATTTACCCCAACATGAGGATCGTTTAATTTATGACAATGGTGCTGAGTACGATCGACTATATCCGAATAGTACTAGTAAGTTGATGCTTTATCCAATGGATTATCCTCGTGTTAGTTCTCGATCTAAAGTTCCTCGTTTTGTATCTAAAAAGTTAATAGAGATTTCAGAAAGCTTTAGTGTCGTAAGTAGTTCCACCTAAAAAACGTAAAATAAAACGTAGCAAATTTAAAATTGAGATTCAATCGTGCCAGCAGCATTATATAAACCATGACAAGGGCTGGAAATTCTACTTTAATCGCCTAAGATGCTCTAAAGCCTATAGTTTCGTAGAGTAGATGGGGGCGATTAAGCAAATCTTATGAATAATAGAGGAAGTAGCTAAGTATAAATACTCGGATCACAATTTTGTTTATACATCTTCTGAGACTAGCTCTCTGCTCAAGTTTAATCATTTATAGGGCGAAAACTAGCGAAGCTGTCACAAAGTGGTTTAGTGCGAAACCTTTACAGAGTATAGGTTGTAATGAATAAATGCCTCATGTCGCAGCACCCCTATATTTTCGCCGACAAAGGGGTTAAAGTTTTATCTGATGAGTTAAAGCACTATCAACCTTTTTGGCAAAGATCTGAAACTTTACCCAAACGAGGCTGAACCGTTGGTGGGAACGGAAAAATTGTCAAAGCTATGAAAAAGATTGTTGCCAGAGCGATCGCCCTGTTCGATGTTAAAATTGCCGTTAGCATCGGCATTAAAAACTGTATTAGTCGTACCATCAATGCTAACTTGAGCCTGTGCGATCTGATTTGAAGTATGAAGACAGGCAATACCGCAGAGACTAATTAGAACCAATCTATTCTTTTTCATAATGAGTATGTGAAACAGAAAAGCGCCAAAATACTTCTACTAGAAATATATAAGCATACTGCATTTTTATACAGCTTAGTTACGCAAGGCAAATATGTAAAAAATTTTTCACAAGACGACTGTAAGTCTTAGAGACTGTTCGTAAGTCGAGTATTAGGGCTAAATTAAACTTTTATAACTAAACTTATAGTTTTAGCTCTTGGTTTGACGCTAGGATTTAAATAACTAGAATAATTAAATTTAAATAATTTAAAACTGCATTATGCCTCGTACCCAGAGAAACGATAACTTTGTAGACAAGACTTTCACCGTCATGGCAGACATTATCCTCAAAGCGCTGCCAACCAATAGAAAAGCGAAAGAAGCCTTTGCCTATTATCGTGACGGCATGTCCGCCCAGGGAGATGGTGAATATGCAGAAGCTCTCGAAAACTACGAAGAGGCGCTGACTCTCGAAGAAGATCCTAACGACCGTAGCTACATTCTCTATAACATGGGTCTGATCTATGCTAGCAACGGTAATATAGACAAGGCAATTGAACTATACGTTGAAGCGATTGATTTGAATCCCAGAATGCCCCAGGCGTTAAATAACGTGGCGGTAATTTATCACTACGAAGGAGAAAAAGCCAAAGAAGCAGGCAATGTCGAAAAAGCTGAGTCTTTCTACGACAAAGCAGCAGAATACTGGAAACAAGCAATTCGTATTGCTCCCAACAACTACCTCGAAGCTCAAAACTGGCTCAAGGTAACAGGGCGATCAGAAATGGATGTATTCTTTTAATGTCGTTTTAGTAATTAGTAATTTCTGATGATTGATCGCGAAGAAGTAAAGAAAGTGGCAAATCTAGCTCGGCTTAATATAACCGAAGCAGAAGAGGTAGAATTTACCACTCAGCTCAACAGTATTTTGGACTATTTTGACCAGTTGAGCGAGTTGGATACGGCTGATGTCAAGCCTACTACTAGGGCAATTGAAACTAGCAATATTACTCGCGCCGATCGCATTACCCCTTTTCCAGACAAGGATGAATTACTCAAGGCTGCACCTGAACAACAGGGGGACTTTTTCCGCGTTCCCAAAATTATCAGTAGCGATGACGGTTAATCTAGAGAGCCTTGCTGATTTGTAATTCTATTGAGCATTTGCTGGTCTGGTAATGCGATCAACTTTTGGCTAAACTGCCGACTTTATATTCTCCGCTTCCCGTCAAGCAGATTTAATATTGGTCACTTTTTCTACCAGGCTAATGACATCATTACGAGTTAGCTTCGGTTTGCCGATGGCAATCGCATCAAGAGTCCCTTTTGCCAGCACATAAGGAATTTGGCAGAAACTTAAAGCGGGGCTATTTTTGGGTAATGAATCGATGTATAATTTTGCCTGTTTTAGCTGTAG
Organism: Cyanobacteria bacterium P01_C01_bin.72; assembly: GCA_039025955.1. Taxonomy (GTDB): domain Bacteria; phylum Cyanobacteriota; class Cyanobacteriia; order Cyanobacteriales; family Xenococcaceae; genus Waterburya. The sequence goes on from JBCCNG010000183.1 coordinate 5,777, forward strand.
ACGGGCATAATCTTGCACATCTCTACTTGTCCAACCGTCAGGGATAAAGCTAACGCCGCGCAGAACATCTTCTCCTTGGTTACGCACAATATTAACTGCCTGTAAACCCCGCCCAAAAGCGATCGCCTGAGTGCGATTTGTCACCGTACCGTCATACCAACTCCAAAGATCTGATAGCAACAGACCTACTGCTCCCGCTACACCGAAAGTATAGCGATCTAGATCTGCTTCGGTGGTAATCGTCCAATTTTGCTCTGCCCAATATGCCATACGATCTGCCATAGCTGCCGTAGCATCGCAAATCCGAGGAGCGATCGACTCAGGAGCAAGACTGACCCAATCTCCAATCGATAAACTTACTTCTGGTAATACAGCGCTGTATTGCGCTAGATCTACGCCAACCCGAGAATAAGAATCAAGATCAGTTATTTCCTGTAATCTTAAGCTAACAGAGCGTAAAAGCAGGGCTTTAGTCTGGTTATCAAGGTCAGGGGTATCTTCTATTTCATCAATAGCGCGCATACAAAGATAAGCTGAGGCAACTGCATCCTGTAGTTCACCAGGTAAGCGGGCGATGGGAATATAAAATGTTCTGCTAGTTTGTTTGAGGGTTTCTAATCCTCTATTTCTCAAATTCATTTAGATTCACTACTCCTCACGCTAACCAACAATCACAGCGATTATCACCACTAAATGGCATAAATGACAAATGACTTATCGAAAAGCATACACCACAAAATTCAATTTCTCGATGAGAAATAAGCTAATTTTCCGATAACTCACTTCAAATCAACTACAAAAAGGGCAAAAAAGCCGATGGAGTCAAGGATTGAATAAAACAGATTGTCAGGAGAGAGCCACAAAAACTAGGAATCCGAGGGAGAAAAGAATAATCAAAACCAGCAGCTTAAATTCAAAGCTCATCATGGTTTTTCTGACTCTGCTTACGGTCACGTCCTGTAAGGCGTGATGACGACGCTGCTGTTTAAAGGTAATATATTTCTGCTGTACTTGGTTTCTAGCTATTAAAAGTTCTAGTTCATCAGCATTTTGCTGCTTATGGCGTGGTGAAGGTAAGCTTGAATTATTTTCTGGCGGCGAAACGGAAACCGCTTTAATATCTTTTACAGTACTTGGAACTTCTGATGGCGCGGGGGAATTTTCTAAACTCAAGGATGTAAGCAATTCCGATCTAAAAGCCGAGTATCCTTGATGTACTAGCTTAATTGACCATTCTAATTCTTGTGAAGATACATTTTTCAGCAGATATCCCTTGGCGCTGGATGCCATTGCTCTGGTAACATAGCTCCCATCTTCATAACTACTGAGCATAATTGTTTTGATCTGAGGAAACTTCTCTCCAATTTGATTCGCAACAGTTAGCCCATCAATGCCAGGCAAATTAATGTCCAATAACACAACGTCTGGCTTAGTTGCTTCGATCTGCTCTAAGGCATTTTCACCATTTTCAGCAAAACCAACCAGCTCAATTTCTGGAGAATTTTCTAATAATACTTTGATCCCCTCACGGATGATATTTTGGTCATCGACTACTAAGGTGCGAATCATATTCAATGCAGCTAATCAAAACAGTTAAGACAGTCACGATAGTTTTAGGTGGTTAATAACTAATTTTCTTTAGCCTCAAACGCAGCGCTTACGCGCAGATAATCGTCTTAGCGACGACTGGGAGGCAAATGCCTCCGCTTCTTTCGTTGTTAGTTAAAAATTGCCCGAACTATTGTAATAAGAATAACCGATAATTTGCCAGCTAAAATAATTCAGTAGATTAACATTACTACATTTGATCACCAAATCATACTAAGTTTGTCTGATGCTATGCCTGTGTACTTATACTGGGGAGAAGATGATTTTGCGATCGCCAGTATAAGTACACAGGCATAGCATCAAACAAACTTAGTATGATTTGGTGAGCAAATGTAAAACGTTAATCCACTGAATTATTTTAGCTGGCAAATTATCGGTTATTCTTATTACAATAGTTCGGGCAATTTTTAACTAACAACGAAAGAAGCGGAGGCATTTGCCTCCCA
>JBCCNG010000184.1:0-7805 GCA_039025955.1 Cyanobacteria bacterium P01_C01_bin.72
GGCGAGCCGTCGATAACCAGGGTCAAGTACTGGATATCCTGATTCAGAAACGAGGTAATGCTAAGACTGCCAAGAAATTGATGCAGAAGTTGCTCCAGAAACAGGGATTTATTCCCAGAGTCATCATCACCGATAAATTGAAGAGTTAAGGAATAATGATTTCAGCCTAAGTAAGAATAAGGTATTAAAGCTTCGTTGAGTCCATGTTAAGCTCATGAGGGATTTATATCCCTTCTTTTGTTAACCTGACAATGCCGCTTTATCGCCTTCTTATTTTCTGTTCGAATGGATGTCAAGGCAACGGTGAAACTATTGATTTTTGCTCTTCGAGTGCCAACTTTTGCTTTCTCTTAATTAGATTCAATTGACACCCCCACAACAATCCTAACCAAAGAGGAAAAAGGGGATAGCCATAGAATCCCGACTGAAATAAACTAACGATTAGGATAGATAAAGATGAGTAAAAAACTCCTAGATGTAAAATATCCCGATTACAGTTAAAGTCAAACTTAGCGATTTTAACCAGGGAAGGAAGAATCAAAAAAAAGAATATAGTTGCTAAAATAGACAAGGTAATAATTAATCCGTGGTCGGCACTAATCTGTAATACAAAGTTATGGGCGTGATTGACTCCGCCAGATCTGGCATTCAGCTTTTGCTCACACATAGCCGTTGCCCGATCTATTCCCCAGCCCCAAAGCGGTTTTTGCCGAGAGAGAGCAAAGTAACATTTATATAGTTTGATTCTATATAAATTAGTACTGTTGGCTAAATCGGAAAGTCTACTTAGAAAAGAAACTTCTAAGGAAAGATATCTATAAATCAAAATTGACATGAGGAAAAAGCAGCTAGAATACACCATTAACTTCGGCTGCTTGTAGAAGCGGGATAAACGCTCAGGAAATAGTTGGGCTACAGCCAGAATTACTACGACCAAACTGGTGTATAAGCTGCTTCTAGAGCCTGATGAAACCATCATCAAGCAGGTTGATACAAGTGATGCGACTAAAACATATACTCGAATCGTCAATTTTGCTGGCTCTAGGCGAAAACTATCAATTCGATTAAGTTCCTGTGCCAATAAACATAAGGTTAGAGGCAGACACATAGAACAGTACAGTCCCAGCCAATTTGGATTTTCAAAGCCCCAATGATTTCTATTGCTCAAGTCAAATGTTGGTAAGTAGCAGATAAACACTACCATCGGACTTTGACTAATCACCCAACATATTTTGTAAATAGACTTGAGATTCAACGGGTTGTGACTAATGATATTTACTGTAATTAAAACAAATGCATAATCAAGATAAGATACAGGATAAAAATGAGAGCGAGATTCGAGAACTAGCGCGATTGCCCCCAGTGCAATCGCCATGACTATGCAGGTTTGAAAATAAATTCCACATTTGAAGTCGCTCAAATTAATTCGAGAAGCTAAAAATAAAACGAAGCAAAGAATAGATAATTCAGTCGAGAGTGGAAAAACGAGGCAAGAGATGATGAGATAGGTAAGGCTTAAAGGTGCAAAATAGACTTGGGTCTTGGGCATTAATTCTGGTACTGCTGCAAAAAGTTCAAACAAGATTAGAAAAGAAGAAAAGACTCTCAGGCTCTCTTATCGTTGTCCCAATTTTACACAGCTATCCCCAAGAGACAATGAATAAACTTAATTTGACCTATAAATATCATCTGGTTCTACATTCTCAATCGATGGTGCGACTAGCACTCCAGAAATTTCTGAAGTTTTGACTAGTTATAATCTGTAACTTTCAGACATTTTGAGGTCAGGCGCGGTCAATTGCCAATAATAATAGTTAATGAGTATAGTTTTCTGGTAACTATTAACTTACTAGAGCTTGCTTAATCCATTGAAACTATCTATTTATGTATATTTCAATACTTTCTATGCAATTGAAGTGCAAAATTTATTGCTCAAGTGAGGTTATTTTTCTGGCACTTAGGAAAATAAAATGCTCTTTTTACGTAAAAGCTCTTAGCTTGCAGCTTTGAAGCAAAAATTGCGTCTTAGATTAAATATCGAATAGATAAAAGTAGATATAAATCGTATCGTGAACAATCTTGAATCAGGCTTAACTATCGGCTTAGTTGTGTGGGAAGCTAATATAGCATCTATAAATAAAATCGTTTTCCCGTGCTAACTGCTGACTCGACTGTTGAAATCCTCTTGATAGACAACATTCAGCCTGGTAGTGTAGAGATTGAGCGTAATTTGTCTTTAATTAGCTCTAGTTTGTTTCGATTGACTAGAGTGCAGAATTGTGATCAAGTTAATAACGCTATACGTCAATATTGCTTCGATCTAGTATTCTATATACTCAACTCTGGAGAACAAGATAGTTTAACTGCCCGAGCAAAAGTCAAAAAAATTATTTTAGAGCCGATTCCGATCATCTTCTTTATTGATAAGCCTCCTGAGCGGCAATCATCTTTAAACACTGCCTTAGACAATTACATTCCTTTATCAGAAATCTCTCCCACTCTGTTAGAAAAAAGCATTTTTTGGGCGCTGGAGCAAGAGCAAAGCAATCGAGAGCTAAAATCAATTCAACAAGAAAATATAGCCCTCAGCTATCAGTTATTAGCAACCAAAAATCTATTTCAAACCATAGTAGATAACACATCTACTCTAATCTGGATGTGTGATACAGCAGGCAAGACAACTTTTTTTAATCAAGCCTGGAGCAGAGCATTAAAGCTAGAAAGCAATACCCAACTTACTCGCAATTGGCTAATTAATATTCATCCTTTAGACTTAGACTATTGCCAGAAAAAATTCAAGCTCGCTTTAGCTAGAAAGAAAGGATTTACTATTAGCTATCGGCTCATAAATTTAGACTCTAATTATCGCTGGATTTCTAATTATGCCGTTCCTCAATTTACGGTTGACGGCGAATTTAAAGGACTAGTTGGGTATTGTTTTGATATCACAGACCATAAGAAAACTGAGCAAAAGCTAATCCAAAGAGCTGCGAGCGATCGCCTTTTAGCGCAAATTACCCAAAAAATTCATACCTCGCTGCACTTGGAGCAAATCCTTCAGACTACCGTAGATGAGGTAAAACAGTTTCTTCTAGCCGAAAAAATTCAAATCAACCAAGTAGATGAAACAAATCAGTTAACTCTCCTATTTGAGTCCCTTCTAGTAGGTTCACCCTTAAGCTGCGATATTACACAGCCAAAACAAGTTCCTGCTGTTTTATTTGAAAACAATATTGCTTTATTGTCGGCAGGGAAAAGCGTAACTCAAGATTTTGCCTCTCCCTTTTTGGCTAACACACATTCTTGTTCCACTCTGCTGATCCCAATTATCTGCGAAGCAAAACTATGGGGTCTAATTTGTATTGAAAACTGTTCTTTTGCCAGGAGTTGGAATGTAGAAGAAATTTATCTCTTAGAACGAGTAGCAATGGTGCTTGCAGTAGCAATCAAACAGTCAAAACTTTACCATCAGCTAGAAAAAGCAAATCAAGAACTAAAGCAGCTTTCCGTAATGGATGGCTTGACTCGCATTGCTAATCGCCGTAAATTCGACCAATACATTGCCGCAGAGTGGAATAGATTAACGCGAGAACAAGTTCCTCTATCCCTAATTATGTGCGATATTGACTGTTTTAAACTCTACAACGATACCTATGGTCATCAAGCAGGAGATCTCTGTCTGATCGAAGTAGCCCAAGCAATACAAAAGGTAATCAAACGTCCGACGGATCTACTGGCTCGATATGGAGGAGAAGAATTCGTGCTGGTATTACCCAAAACGCCATTGGAAGGGGCAAAATATCTGGCGCAACAAATTCGCTTGCAGGTTGAGTCACTGAAAATTCCTCACTTGCATTCTACTGTAGATCTTTATGTTACCGTTTCTCTGGGAGTGGCTAGCTGCATTCCTTCTGGCAAGAGCAATTTTGAGGTACTAGTAGCCGCCGCAGATCGGGGTTTATATCAAGCAAAAGCAACGGGACGTAACCGAGCGGTAGAATATAAAACTGAGCTAGAGTGATTAACAATATGTATCTATATATCTAGCCATTCAGTCATTTTTATGGATGACGAAGATATTCAAGACGAAGTTGGACAACTTTATGCTGTTCGCCTTCAATAAAGCGATCGCGTCTTACTTCAGTCAATCCTAACTCGACGAACTGCTCTAGTTCATCACTAGATAAAGCCCAGGGAGGTCCATCAGGAATAGTATCAGGCTCACGATGGCGAGTTACAACGATTATTGTTCCCTCTGACGCGACCAAAGGAGCGATCGCCCTAATAACTTGCCCTCGCACATCCAAAGGTAAAGCTTGAACTGTACGGCATTCAAAAACAAAGTCAAATTTACCCTGCCAATCTGGATCAAGGCGCAATAAATCTGCCACTTGGTAAGCAACTGGAGAATCAGGGAATCTTTGTTTACACCAGGTGATCGCTGTAGGCGCAATATCAAACGCTGTTACCTGATAACCAATACTGGCTAATAATTCGGCATCGTCTCCCAAACCGCAGCCAATGACTAAAGCTGATTTACCCTGCGTCTCTGGTGGGTATTCTGCCAACCACTGCTGTAGATAGGGATGAGCCTGATTCTTTGCCCAGGGAACTTGTGCCGTGTCTCCCGCTGCGTCAGCGTATAAAGGCTCAAACCAACCAGAAGGATCTTGTTTATATAGTGAATCTTCTGACATCGATTTTACCTTTTGCTGTATTGATGCTGGCTGTTGTTCAAACATGGGTGAGTTTGATACTTTGAATGGTATTTCAACATCGTACTAAAAATTTAGCTGTTGTTGATTTTTGACTTTGGATCTAAAACGCTATCGTTTGATATTTTTGTACTAACTAAAACACCAGAAGATTTCCAACACGATTTACTCAGTTCCCAATTCCCAATCCCCGATTTGTCGAACAGTTAACTTATAAACGATGGGTTTCAAACTAGACGCGGTTTAGAAATAAATCAAAAGGTTTAAACCAGGAATAGTACGAGAAATCGTCCATAGCAGCAAGACTATATATAAGACTCCTAAGCACCATTGATACCAAACCAGAGCAGAAATCAAGCCTGGTAAATGTTGATCTCGCAGGCGAATATCATTAAATCCCAGCTTAAAAATATTATTTAAACTAAAGTCGTAATAGTTTAGCCAGTTCCAGCGTTTTTCCCACAGTAAAGGCATAAAGCGATCGCGATAAAAGGAAAATCTTGGCATAATTGGTAAACGTCCAATTAGCAGTCTCAATTCTCGATCTTGACCATTTTCGACAAAGTAAGATACGTCAAGTAATTTGTGATAACGACCGCCTTGATAAATTAAGCTAGCAATTAAAATTGGTATTGGCAATAAAAAGATTGAGATAGCACTCAGAGTTAACCAGGGTCTATCTGTAGCCAGGAAGATATTGATAATGGCAAGGGAGGTAATTATGACATAGCTCAGTACCATTGCTATAGTTTCAGGATATTTAGGTATAACGGCTTGGGAAATATTGGGGCGGTAGCGATCAATTAGCCAGAACAACAAGCTAAATAAAGCAATACTAACTATGCCAACGCTAAAAATCGAATTTATATTTGTACCGTAATCTCCCAGGAGTAATAATAAGCTCAAACTTGACCATTGAAAAATAAGTATTAGCCAACTCCAGGTAAATATTTTGCCCCAGGATGTTTTGGTTAGGCGATCTCCTATTGCTTTGAGCTGTAGTTTCTTTTGCTTATATTCCAGTTCATTGGCATCTTTTATTTGCTCTAAGCGGCGAAAATTAAGGATTAAATTACGAAAAACCAGCTCATTTCCTTGTAAACGTTTGAGGCTTAGATACTTACTAATAATTCCTGGTTGACCAACAATCTGTGATTCAGCAGCATCAAAAGCTAATCCTGAGACATTAATGCTGGCTTGGGGAGTAAAGAAAGCATTACTAAAGTCGAGGCGATTTAAGAGATGAGCATCTTCTAAGTTAATTAGAGCATTGAGATAAATATCTCTAAAAGTCACTGTTTTTTCTAAACTACTATTCATTAATAGCAAAGAATTTAAGAATTTACTTTTAGCGAAAGTCAGGCGATCACGAAATATAGCTTGACTAAAATCAACTGTTTCCATAAAAGCAATACGGGAAAAATCCGCAAGCTGATTAAATATAGCCTGATTAAAATTAACTGCTGCCTCAAATTGGCTCTTACTAAAGTTAATCATATTGCTAAATTCTGCGGCACTAAATTTAACTTTCCCCCAGCAATGAGTTGCCGCAAAAGATAGACCTTGGGCAAAAACTGCTTGGCTAAAATCAAGCTCCTGAGCAAAAATAGCCTGTGTAAAATCAACTTCTTCTTGAAACTCCGCTTTATCGGCTATAAATGTTTGTAAATATAAGCTATCAGAACTATCAACATTGCCTGTAAAGATGGTATTGCTAAAAAACAAACTACCACGAAAAATATTCACTCTTGGTAGCTCCTGCGCTTGCTCAATTTGTAGAGGATAAAGCTGATTAATTTTTTCTTGTTCTAAAGAAGTAAACAAGCTCGATAATGTCCCCATGCCCATAGAACTAGCTATACCTAGTCGCTTGATTAAGAAATCCCCTTGAATAATAGAGTTATTAAAATTGAGGTTAATCGGCTTAGTAGCATGACTAATTATATTATTTAGATGCTGATAAAAATCTTGATTAAACTCACTATCAACATTAGCCAGATCAATAATCAAGTTACTTAAATCAATCGTATCCCTGCCCTCTTGCTGAACTACATTACTGGTTCTAGTTTGCAGTATTTCTGGAGTCAAATAACTTCTGGCGATCGCCTGAGCTCTAGCTGGCAAAGGTACAGCCAGAAATAATATTAAGCCCAAGGTTAATAATAAAGTCTTAACTGTCTTAATAATCCACGCCATAAACCATAACCCTCTTCAATTACAGAGAATTATCAGCGCAAATCTACCAATTGGCTAGTTTTTCTAGAGACAGGGGGCAGAGGACACGCAGAGGAGACCATGGCGTATATTCTTAACACAACCTGTAACTTGTCATCAATTCCCGACCCCTAATTGTCACTCAATCGATAAACCTCTTCGGCAACTCGTTTCAGGCGTTTCAACTGTGCCTGCATGTCTTTTTTAGTTAAGCCAAGAGCAAAAGTATTAAAGCCCCAACTTACAACTGGATTCGGAATTTCAAACTCAAAACGATTGAGTAAAAATGTTCCTGTATTAGTCGGCTGACATTCCCAGCGATCTCGCCCTTTAAAAAAACCATCAAACTCCCAGACAATTAAACCAGGCTCTCTTTGGGCAACAACACTCCGTAAACTAGGCTGGAGCAAAGGAATTTTGATTGTAAAGCGACTTAAACTACCGACTTTAGTACTCCAAGTACCAATGGGCTGGCATTGTAACATCGGATTAAGCCAGCGATGCATCAACTTTAAGTCTGTCAGGCACTCTTCCGTAATCACAGAACTAGCTTTGATTCTAATTGATTGTTCAAAAACTTGAGACGGCATAAATACAGTTGACGAAATATTCTGAGTTACAAAAACCTTGATTTATTAAGAATTTAAATAAGATTTTAGAACATCTCTTGAATTAAAGTTGGTTATTTCTTAACTTAAAGGAAAAAAAAGAAAGAAAATATTAAGTAAAAACTAAGCATATTGGCTTAAAAAAAGCTAAGAATGTTAACTTTTGAAGCTTTGGCAAATTAATTTGCCATAATTATCGCAGAAAAATATATTTGCTTGTTGCAGAACAAGACATCTATATTATTTCCCGCTAATATTTATGCGGAAA
>JBCCNG010000185.1:0-7803 GCA_039025955.1 Cyanobacteria bacterium P01_C01_bin.72
CATGTCCTCTATAATTTAGGTGTAAGGGGCGATCGCGTTAACCAAGTAGCAATTAGACTAGAACATGAATTTAACTGCCGTGGAGAGCTACGTAATCGCGTTCCCGACCTGATTTTACTTTCGGTGGGGCTTAATGATTCGGCAAGGGTAGGAAAGCCGACAGGAAAGCCATATACCGAACTTGATAATTTTCGCCAGCATCTTGACTATCTCCTAAATGTAGCCAAATCTCTTTGTCCTGTGCTGTTTATTGGCATGACTCCCGTAGACGAGGCAAAGATGCCGTTTTTAGAATGTCTTTATTTCAACCACCTCGATCAGTATCGCTACAAAGAAGCCACTCTCCAAGCTTGTCAACAAAGGAATATTCCTTATCTCGATATCTTTGATCTTTGGCTTTCTAGAGGTACTGACTGGATCAACAGTCAGCTAGGAGACGACGGCTTACATCCCAACGTTTCGGGCTATCAGGCGTTGTTTGCTGACATTATGGCTTGGGATTTGATTGATTAGGTCTTGGGATGGGAGTAAGGAGCAAGAAGCAAAAAAGCCAGCAGTAGAGAGTAAAACATGTTCAGCAACCATCTAGGTTGCTGTAATCACAGAAGCATTTATTTGAAGGGATTGACTTTGAATCGGGAATATCGAGGAATTTTTCTCGTTTCACTACACTGATTTTGGCAGCTATTACACATCTTACGCTGATTGTCATATAGAAAGTCTCGGCAGCCAATTGCTTTCTCAGACATTGCCACCATGGGATTGACGGTGCATTTAAGTCTGTAATCTCCTGTAAAATATGCACACTTATCACAGGGTATTTGGTGAAGCTGCTTGAGGTGATTGATCGCTGCTTTGACAACTACAATCAGCCGCAGGCACAAGCCAGTGAAAATTATTGTCCAAACACTGAAACATAAGACTAGACGTACCATAAGTAAATGATTCTAGTAATTTGCCAACAGAAAGCATGATAAGATATCGCTTCACATCGCTCACCACCACGTTGGAAGTTTTCTCCAACGTAAGGACGGAGCAAGAAAAGGAAAAAGACAATAAGAAAAGGAAAAAGGCAAGATAAACTTTGGCTTATGATTAGCCCCTTGTTTAATTCAGCATTTACAATTAAAACTGACTGCCTTTTTCCGTTTAGTTGGAGGGGAGAAACTCCAAATTTATTAAAAATCTCCTCGCTGGTAGCTGCTAATGACGGATTCAACCATGATTAAGCTAATTCTTGGTCGAATTATTATTTGCTAAATACCAATAAATTGGATTGAAAACTTTACAGCTTACAGCTTCTAAATTAGAGAGCAAACTCGGACTTTAGTTGTGTTGTCCATGCTTCAATTCGCTCTTCGGTTAATTCTGATTGATTATCTTCGTCTAGTGCCAAGCCGACAAACTTGCCGCCTTTGTCTGCTTTGGATGATTCGTGTTCATAACCTTCGGTAGACCAGTTACCAACGGTTTCACCCCCTAAACCAGAGATTTTTTCTTCCAGAATTCCCATTGCATCCTGGAAATTATCAGAATATCCGACTTGATCGCCAGTGCCAAAATAGGCAACTTTTTTACCACTGAAGTCAATGCTATCAAGATTGTCTTCATAAAAACCTTCCCAATCAGCCTGTAGTCCGCCAATATCCCAAGTCGGGCAGGCAATGATAATGCTATCATAGTCGGCAAAGTCGCTATCTGAGGCATCAGCAATCTCGTGTAGAGCAACAACACTACTTCCTCCTAGTGCTTCCTGAATTGCCTCGGCTGCAGCTTCTGTTTTTCCTGTAGTCGAACCATAAAATAAACCAATTTTGGCCATGATCGTAATTCCTCTAAGTTGATTTTGTCGTTTTGTATTTAGCCCAATTTCTAAACTTAATAGTTGATTTATCAGTTAGAAATCAGCTTAAAATTATTGATAATAATGTTAATTATCCAGAAGAATACGAGCCTTTAAAAAGCAAGCAAGCAATTAGATTGTCTAATGAACAACTTTTGCTTTTCTTCTGGAAAAAATAGGAACTAGGCATTTATCGCTACCCAATTCCTAGTCAGGCGTGAGAAAGAATTCCTCTATTGCATCATACAGCTTATTGCTAATTAATTGCAATAAATCAAGAGAATTAGATAGTCCCGCTGAGGATAGCTTGCAACACTGCAAAATGCTCGTAAATTTGATAGGCAAAGAACGCACCACCTAGACCCCCAACTAGAAAAGCCAGAGCAAATTGATTCCAGCCACTACTGGTTTTCAGTTCAGTTGGCACATCAGGATTTGCAGTAGAGTAAGTAGGAAAATCAGAGCGCCATTCTTTGTTAAATGAGGCTGCACCATAGATCAACAAGCAAACCGTCAGAATAACAACTAATCCACCTGCACTTAAGAAACCAGTTAAATTTCCCTGTTCCGTATTTCTCTGAGGTCCCAAAAGAGCAAAAGGACCAAAGAGTAAATATCCGTGTGCCATCCCAATTTCTAAGCCACGAAACAGAGGAGATAAACCAGAACGATAAAATGGGATATTGCCCAATAGCCATCTACTAAAGTCAGAAGAATTAAGGGGCGTTTTTAAATTACCCACAAAAGGCTCTTCCGTAGCTACCATCGAGGCATTGGGAGCATTGAAGTCAAATCCGGCTTCTTTGCCTCTTGCTCGACCAGCATGCCAAATATGACCAAGGAGGAACAAAATAGCGAAGGCAACATGAAATGTTGTTAACCATCCTCTAGCAGAAACCATTCCTGAATCATCTCTGATTGCACCCACTGCACCATAAAATACTTCTGGGTATGCTGTGGCGTTAACATGACAGAAATAGGCTGCCAAAAAGCCCATGTAGGAAATTGCCCCTAGGCTATAGGAAAGATAAGCTTCTCCCGAATATACCAGAACGCGACGAGCCCAGCCAAAAGGCTTGGTGGCAAGATGCCAAAAACCACCCAAGATACAAATCGAACCAATCCATAAATGACCGCCCACTATGTCTTCTAGACTATTGACCGCTGCCATTCCCGACTTGCCAAAAGCGCCAAACAAGTAGCCAAAGATAACAGCAGGATTGACTGTCGGCTCAGTTACAACCCTTACTGCTCCCATCTCTCCTGCCTGAGGATCAAATATACCACCCCAAAACATCGCTTTGAATACTAACAAAAATGCACCCATGCCCAGCAAAATCAGATGAATACCAATAATCGTCGTCATCTTGTTACTGTCTTTCCAGTCGTACCCAAAAAAGCCGACGAAAGTGTCGTCTTGCTCTAATACTGCTGGCGCAATCAAAGAATGATAAATTCCTCCTGCACCCAATGCGGCAGAAGAAATAAGATGCAATACTCCGACGACAAACATCGGTTCGGTATTAACAATCTGACCTCCGTCGCCGACACCCAAGCCTAATGTTGCTAAATGAGGTAGCAAAATTAACCCTTGTTCGGACATTGGTAAGGTTGGACTATAGCGGGATAACTCAAATAAAGTCATTGCCCCTGCCCAAAATACTATTAAGGCAGCTTGAGCGACATGCGCTCCTAATAATCTACCTGATAAATTATTTAAACGAGCATTACCTCTCCACCAAGGAATATCTGTATAGTTATTAACTCCCTGTGGGTTTTCCATTATGGCGGTCACAACTAAAACCTCTTTTTGAAACTATGTACCTATATATATCAATACGCTTTTCAACTACCATACAGGTGAATCAAGATTATTGACAAGAGTTATCTATAATAACTTACTTTATAGGATGACAAGTTAATTTCTGCATCAAACTTGACTTGATTCAAAGCTAGCCCCTGAAAGTCCCATGATTAATCTGTTTTTTTGGCAAACAGGCTTTGTCTAGTTATTTTAATTAATCAGTGAGCAGTCACTTTCTTCAAAATAGATTAATATTTTGCAAATACAAAACGCCCAATTCAAATTGAAATTGTTTGACTACTTTATTAAGTTTTGTCAGCATATATTTGCTAAATACTCTCAATAATGCAAGATTGAGTTGTTACTGGCTTATTGAGAATAGGTTGTAACAAGCTTTACAAAATTAATTAAGAGGTTTCGTTTTGCAGACATACGATAAACCCCAAGTTAAATATGATTGGTGGGCGGGAAATGCCCGTTTTGCTAATCTGTCTGGCTTATTCATTGCTGCCCATGTGGCTCAAGCTGCACTGATAGTTTTTTGGGCAGGAGCATTCACATTTTTTGAATTGTCCAAATTCGATCCGACTTTAGCAATGGGAGAGCAAGGACTAATTCTGCTCCCTCATCTAGCTACATTAGGCTTAGGTGTAGGTGAAGGAGGACAAATTGTCGATACATATCCCATGTTTGTTGTGGGAGCAGTACATTTGATATCTTCGGCGGTATTGGGTGCGGGTGCGTTATTTCACACCTTTAGAGCACCAGCGGATTTGAAAGAGGCAGAGGGAAAAGCCCGCAATTTCTATTTTGAGTGGGGCGACACTAAACAGTTGGGGATCATTCTCGGTCATCACCTACTGTTTCTAGGTATAGGCGCGTTGGCACTAGTTGCTAAAGCTATGTTTTTTGGTGGACTATATGATGTCAATATTCAAGACGTGCGCGTTGTTACCGATCCGACTTTAAATCCCGCCACTATCTTTGGTTATCAGACTCACTTTGCCACCGTGGATAACCTTGAAGATTTAGTTGGTGGTCATGTTTATGTCGGTTTCTTGCTCATTGGTGGCGGAATCTGGCACATAATCACTCCACCTTTGGGTTGGGCTAAGAAGCAGCTCATCTTTTCGGGAGAGGCAATTTTATCTTATTCCTTAGGAGGCATTGCCCTGGCTGGCTTTGTCGCTGCTTATTACTGCGCGGTAAATACCTTGGCTTATCCTCCAGAATTTTACGGCGAACCTTTAACTATCAAATTAGGTGTCGTGCCTTATTTTGTAGACACAGTGGCGCTACCTCCAGGCACTCACAGTGCTCGCTGCTGGCTATCTAATTCTCATTTCTTCCTAGCATTTTTCTTCCTCCAGGGTCATCTTTGGCATGCCCTAAGAGCTATTGGCTTTGACTTTAAGCGAGTCACTACAGCTTTAGACAATGCAGGAACTCCTCAATCTGCCGGAGGAGCTGGAAATTAGAGATAGCTTCAACTGCATCGTTTTGATCGTGTTCTCATTTGTAGCTTAGTGTAAATTTCATTTTGCATTAAGCTTTTCTTTTCATTTAGATTCAAGAATCAAAAGTTATGACAGCTACAACAAATATTTCAAATAGTGACTATGGTTGGCTATCGGGTAATGCTCGTTTAATCAATTTATCCGGTCAGCTATTAGGGGCGCATATTGCCCATGCAGGACTAATTATGTTCTGGGCAGGGTCGATTACTTTACTAGAATTAGACCGTTACGTACCGAACATCCCTTTAAATGAACAGGGATTCTTATTGCTACCAAATCTCGCTCGTTTAGGTTGGGGAGTGGGAGCAGGTGGTGAAGTTGTTAATCTATACCCTTACTTTGTCATTGGAATGCTCCATCTGATTGCTTCGGCAGTGTTGGGAGCAGGGGGCTTATTTCACGTTTTTCGTGGCGCGGCTAATCTTAAAGAGGCTTCGGGGAGGGCTGCTAAATTTCATTATGAATGGAGCGATCCCAAGCAATTAGGCTTTATTCTTGGTCATCATTTAATTTTTCTCGGTGCTGCTGCGCTACTGTTTGTTGGGAAGGCAATGTTCTGGGGTGGAATTTATGATGCTGCCGCCGGAAACGTACATTTAGTTACCGGGGCTACTTTGAATCCCGTGGTTATTTTTGGCTATCTTTTTGGCATAAAGGATGGAGTTTGGAATCCTTTAGGAATAGCTGCGGTAGATAATTTAGAAGATCTTGTCGGCGGTCATGTTTGGGTCGGCTTCGCCTGTATTGCAGGTGGTGCTTGGCATATTGTTAAAGAGCCTTTTGGGTTTGCTAGAAACAGTTTTGTTTATAACGGACATGCTATTCTTTCTTATAGTTTGGCTGGGTTGGCGCTGATGGCGTTTACTTCGGGCTATTTTGTTGGTTTCAACGACCTTGCTTTTCCTGCTGAATTGTACGGTGCAAATCTTAGTCAATTTACAGGAGTGCAGTTTACTCTATGTGCTGTTTTCCTCGGTGGTCATGTTTGGCACGCTCTCAAGTCTAATTCTGAAGAGGGAGTTTTAGATGAGAAGGATAAGTTCAATGCGGTTTTGACTGGGTTTATTGTGCTGGCGATTGTTGTCATCAGTCTAGCTTTACTTTCGGTTAAACCTTAAGGAAGTTGCTGATTTGATCATGTCGTATCTAAGGTTGTAATTCCTAACTCTAACCTTTCTAAATTAATGGCTAGTATGGGCAGATGTTAAAAGAGCCAAATTCCGTTATTTATTCAGCAACGCCGTAGAGGTGAAAAATAAGCAAGCTTTTGCTTTCAGGCAGACTGCTCCAGATGGAATAATTGGAATCTGCAGCATTTCTACTCGCCCATGCTTTGAAAGAAATCAATTGTGCCTTTTAAAGCGGTGATAAAAGCGTCTATTTCGGCACGAGTATTATAGAAGTAGAGACTTGCCCTGGCGCTACCAGAGGCATTAAAAATACGGTGTAGTGGTTGAGTACAGTGATGTCCCGAACGGATCGCAATTCCCTCGTGATCTAGCAGAGTGGCTAAATCGCTGGCGTGAATACCAGGAATATTAAAAGCGGCTAAGGCGGCTCTTCCCTTACCTTCTGGAGTAGGTTTTTTACCATAAATTCTCAGTTCAGGAATTGTTTCTAGCTGCTGAAATAAATAGGCAGTTAATTCTGCTTCGTAAGCGTGGATCTTGTCCATACCAATGCGATTCAGATAGTCTACTGCTGCTCCTAGAGCGATCGCCTCGCCGATAGCAGGTGTTCCCGCTTCAAACTTGTGGGGCAGATCGCCGTAAGTGGAATGATCCAAAAATACTTCGTCGATCATTTCTCCCCCACCCATAAAGGGAGGCATAGCCAGCAAGATCTCTTTTTTGCCATAGAGAAAGCCAATGCCCGTAGTGGCACACATTTTATGCCCCGATGCGACTAACCAGTCACAGTCCATTGCCTGCACATCAATGGGCATATGGGGAACGCTTTGGCAAGCATCGATCAGAACTTTTGCTCCCTTCTGGTGGGCTGCTTGAACGATTGCTTCTACAGGGTTGATTATGCCTAAAGTATTGGATACGTGAACCAGAGAAACTAGCTTCGTCTTGTCTGACAGCAAGGATTGATATTGCTTCCAATCAAACTCGTCTTCGGGAGTTAGTCCGACATACTTGATTACCGCGCCCGTTTTTTCGGCAATTAACTGCCAGGGAACAATGTTGCTATGATGCTCCATCACTGAGAGAATTATTTCGTCTCCAGGCTTCAGGTTAGCCCAACCCCAGCTATAGGCTACTAGGTTGATTGCTTCACTGGCGTTACGGGTGTACACAATCTCATCGCGGGAAGCCGCATTAATAAACTGGGCAACTTTATCCCTTGCCCCTTCGTAGGCATCTGTTGCCCTACCGCTTAGGGTATGTGCGCCACGGTGAACATTAGCATTATCTTGTTGATAGTATTTTTGTAGCGCATCTAGTACCGCCTGGGGTTTTTGGGATGAAGCCGCACTATCGAAGTAGATTAAAGGACTGCCGTTAACTTGTTGATGCAAGATCGCAAAGTCATCTCTAACGCGATCGCCTAAAGTTTTCTCTGGAGTAAAAGTCATGTTAATTGTGGCTTGGAAGCTTTACTTTCTGTTCGATGGTTTGGGTAATCTGATTGCG
>JBCCNG010000186.1:0-7801 GCA_039025955.1 Cyanobacteria bacterium P01_C01_bin.72
AACCAAACAATAAGCTAGTAAAACTCGTTTTAACTCACCTCCGCTGAGAGTGCCGATTTTTTGTTGAGCTTGTCTAGTTAGATGAACTTGCTCTAAAGCGCGCTCAATTTTTGCTCGCTTTCGTTTACTAGAGTACCACCACTGTTTGTTATCTAAGCCCAAGCCCACTAACTCCGATACCGTTAAGGGAAAAGTGCGATCAAAGGGAAGTTTTTGGGGAATATAGCCAATTTCCTGTTTAAATCGCTTTAATTGTCTGCCAGAATCATCAAACAATCTAATTTTACCTAAACGCACTTCAACCAAGCCTAAAATAGATTTAATTAAGGTAGTCTTTCCCGCACCATTAGGACCAATAATTGCTGTATGAGTACCGGTCGATAATTCAAAAGAGACATTATCTAATGCTAGGTACTCCCCACGCATCACCGATAAATCTTTAACTGTAACAATGTTGTTATTCATCATTTATCAGTTGCTTGAATATTGTTTAATGTTCAAACTTGTGCATTCATTACATGGGTTCAACTAAGGTCATTTATTTGCGCCTTAAGACGAACTGCGCGCAGCACCTATGTGCAGATCGTCCCAAGGATACTGCTTCCCATATCGTTTTTCGACGACTGGGAAAGCTTTGCTTCCCACGCGCCATCGTCATCTCTGCTGACTCTGAGGCGGTAACCTCTGTGAGTAGCTCGTCAATGTTCAATGTTCAATGTTCAATGTTCAATGATTATTGACAGGCTCTTTCTAAAGCTTCGAGATTCCCCCGCATTGCTTGAAAATAATATTCGGGATCTGTCTCTCCTGACTCTAGAGGATTGATCGCCTCCAAGGATAGATTTAAGTCACTGGATATCTGTTGGATGCGTTTGTCTTCAATTCCAGGTTCGGTGAGCAAGGCTTTAACTCCATACTCCTTAGCTTTTTGTTGTACTCGCTGAATATCTTGGGGAGTAATACTGTCTTCAGGAATCTCGACAATCGCCTCTTGCTTTAGTCCGTAACGTTGAGCTAAATAAGCGAAAGCATCGTGAAAGGTAATAAAATTGCAACCGGCAACCGGTGCTAATCGTTGTTGAAATTCATTGTCTAGCTCTTGTAGTTGCTGAATATAAGCCTCTGCATTGGTACTATAGCTAGCTGAATTACTGGGATTGATTGCAATTAAACCATCTCTAATATTGGCTACCTGTTGTTGTGCCAATACTGGATCTAACCAAACGTGAGGATCTCCCTCTTCATGATGATGTCCATGCCCATGTCCGTGTTCCTCATGTTCCTTATGTTCATTATGCCCATGCTCATCGTGGTCATCATGTCCATGCTCGTCATGTCCATGTTCATCGTGTTCCCCTTCGATAACTTCAATCCCCTCACTAGCTGTAATTTGCTGAAGATTAGAGCTACCTGCATTGGCTATTAAACCCGATAAAAACTCTTCGATACCCAAACCATTTTCCACTAACACATCTGCCTCAGATAGCAGTTTGGCATCTTCTGGGGTGGCTTGATAGTCATGAACTTCTGCACCAGGAGAAATTAAAATATCCACTTCTCCCGTATCTCCGACCACAGCTTGGGTAAACAAATGAATTGGTAAGAAGGTTGAGACAATTTTTGGGCTAGAGTTGTTTTGGGCTGTAGCTGTTGTATTTAAAGCGATCGCACCAAAACAAGTGATACTAGTAATTAGAGAATGTTTTAAGAACTTGATTCTAGACTTTTTGAATAAATGAGAAGACATAATTTATACTGTCAATGAATAGACAAATATTCTAATACAATAATGATTCTCATTATCGTAAAAATATTATAAGGTTTTTGTGGCAGTATAAAAAGTTACTAGCAGCGCATTAAGAGGCGTTGGCGAAAAGTTATAAACATTTTAGTTAAGTTTGAGACAAAGGATTCTTGCTATGACAAGTCTTTGAACAGCGGAAAGTGTTTCATTTTTACTTGAAATGACTATATATCGAAAAACACCGCCATCGCTTAGTTGATTATAAATTGCTACAAACTAATTACCAGATCTCAGTTGAATCAGCTATTAAGCAACTCTATCTACATGCTGCAAACTATGTGCCTTTGTGCCTTCTGCGTTACCCTGACAAACAAATTTTGTACTAATGGAACTCACGTAATTTAAAGGGAGTTCAGTTGAACCTAAACTAGACTGAACTCCTTGCTTGAACGGACAGCTACAGTTCTGTTTTTAGGCGACACTCTTGGACAGTAAATACTCTTTCAGAAGTTCCGCTTTGTCTGTTTTTTCCCACGGTAAGTCTAGATCTGTACGACCAAAGTGACCATATGCAGCTACGTCTTGGTAAAAACGCCCGCCTCTTTCTTGAGGTAACTTACGTAAGTTAAGGGTTTGAATGATACCTGCTGGACGCAGTTCAAAATGCTGTTTAGCCAAGTCCAAAAGCGCCTCTTCCGAAATTTTGGCAGTTCCAAATGTCTCAATGAAAATACTGACAGGACGAGCTACCCCAATCGCATAGCTTACCTGTACTTCGCACTTGTCAGCTAAACCTGCGGCAACTATATTGTTAGCCACATAGCGGCAAGCATAAGAAGCACTGCGGTCAACTTTTGTCGGATCTTTACCAGAGAAAGCACCGCCACCATGACGAGAATAACCACCGTAAGTATCAACGATGATTTTGCGTCCAGTCAAACCAGAGTCCCCTTGGGGTCCTCCCACAACAAATTTACCTGTTGGATTCACTAAGAAACGGGTCTGATCATTGGGCTTAAGATCTGAATCAGCAAATACTGGTTCAACTACGCCAGACCAAAGATCCTCTTTAATTTTCTTTTGGACAGCGGTATTATCTGATAGATCGCCAATTGTTTCTGTGTGTTGAGTTGAAACCAGAATGGTATCAATGCCCACGGGCTTACCATCTTCATATTGAACTGAAACCTGAGTTTTGCCGTCAGGACGCAGATAGGAAAAGTCTCCTTGCTTACGTACTTGAGCCAAGCGAAGAGAAATCCGATGAGCTAGACTAATGGGTAAAGGCATCAGTTCGGGAGTTTCGTTGCAGGCATAACCAAACATCAGTCCTTGGTCACCAGCGCCAATTTGATCGAGTTCGCTGTCACTAAGCTGTTCTCTTTGCTCCTGCGCAGAGGTAACACCTTGTGAAATATCTGGAGATTGTTCGTCCAGAGCTATTAAAACGGAGCAGCTATTGGCTGAAAATCCATTTTCAGCATGAGTGTAGCCAATCTCAGCAATTTTGCTTCTTACCAAATCTACATAGTTAACTTGAGCTTTAGTAGTAATTTCCCCTGTTACTAGAACTAAACCTGTATTAACTACGACCTCGGCAGCAACACGGCTCGCAGGATCCTGAGCTAAGATAGCATCTAAAATAGTATCAGATATCTGATCGCATATTTTATCTGGATGTCCTTCGGTGACTGATTCGGAAGTAAATAAATAATTATTAGACAATTTTTGCAATCCTCTAAGAAACTTTGTCAAATGAAGCGATAAATAAAACCAACCATTTAACTATTAAGGAACATAATACAGGTTCATTTAGGAATTACAAAGCTTGGATTTTTAACAGGGTGTCAATCTGTACGTCTGCCCCCTCTAATGATTGATTTTGCTGACGACAGATTCCAATTGTGCCAGCCGCATGGGCAGCTTGTGCCATCAGCATGTCGATTGCGGTATCTCCTACCATCAAACTTTGTTCGGGGGAAACATATAGATCTTGACAAGCCTGAAGAAAAAGTCTGGGGTCTGGTTTACTTTTACCCTGATCAGCGCCAATAAAAGTTTGAATATAATCGTCTAATTGATAACGGGTCACAAACTCTTGAACCGCCTTGCTTGTGTCAGAGGATACAATTGCCATCTTGATACCTCTGTTGCTCAGGGATTTCAAGGTATTCCTCACATCGTCATACAAAGGAGCGGACTGAGCTGTTTTGAGTAAGTATTTTGATTCAGCCACTTCTGCAAAAGCTGATTGGGCAATTTCCTTGGACTCCTGCCAGCTTCTACCTGTTTCCGCTATGTAAGCGGCTGCGGCAATTTCATTTTCTGCACGGCTACCTACAGCCATTAATCCTTGAGGGTCTAAATTATTATCTGTAATGCCAAAAGCCATTTGTAAAGGCTCTCCTACCCCTGGAATCTGAGCATCGATTAATCTTGCCCTTTCCAATGCTACTATCCGCCAATATGCCCCAGAGTCTTCTAAAGTACCGTCTTTATCGAAGATAATTGCCGCCACATTATCAAATCTTAAGCCCTGGCAGGCGATCGCAATAGACAATTTTTCTTCACTCCTATGTTTGACCAAAAAAAGAGAGGGTATAAACCCCCTCTTCTATAAATTTATCAAAAGAACCAACCTTGATTGCGTTCTCTTGTTGTCACGTTGCTCTATTCTTCGTTGGCTGCTCCGACCATTTCTTCCGAAGCACCTTCAGTTTCAGGGTTCGAGTCTTCTGTTACAGCTTCAACAGCGCCGTCAACCACCTCTGAGCCTGCTTCTGCCACGTCTTCTACTATGTCGGCAGCAGTTTCCACAACTTCTTCAACAGTTTCAGTTGCTTCTGACACTGTCTCTTCTACAGCGCCCACAGCTGCTGCCTGCATCTCTTCTAAACTGATCCCTTCAGCTTCAGCTAAGAGTTTTTGGCGATATTTTTCCGCCATTTCTTCGGCTTTCTCAAAGACTATTTCTCTATTTTTCAGCATGTCCCCGGGTTCTGGCTCAAGCTGTTTCGTAGAGAGAGAGATGCGACCTCTTTCTGCATCAAGATCGATGATCATCACTTTCAGTTCATCATTGACTCCAAACACACTGTGGGGCGTGTCAATGTGATCATGAGAGATTTCAGAGATGTGTAACAAGCCGCTAACGCCGCCAATATCAATAAACGCACCGTAAGGCTTAATTCCTCTTACAGAACCTTTGACAACTTGACCTACCTCTAGACCGTTCATCTTACGCTCTACCAGCGCACGACGATGACTCAATACCAGTCGGTTACGCTCTTCATCAACTTCTAAGAATTTGAGGGGTAAATCTTCTCCGACCAAATCTTCTTTGGCTTCTCTAGCACTAATGTGTGAACCAGGAATAAAGCCACGTAAGCCTTCAATTCTGACTAAAGCACCACCACGGTTGGTAGCAAAAACATTAGAACGGACTGTAGCGTCTTCTTGCTGTAGCTGTCTGACTCTTTCCCAAGCACGCATGTATTCGATCCGCCGAATCGAAAGAGTTAGCTGTCCATCTTCATTTTCATCAGTCAAAATGAAGAATTCTCTGGTTTCATCTGCCTGGAGAACTTCAGTGGGATTGTCTACTCTGTTTATGGACATCTCCTGGATGGGGATATAGGCGGCAGTTTTCGCACCAATGTCAATCAAAGCTCCCCTTGGTTCCATGCTGAAAACTGTACCTGCAACTATATCCCCAGGACTAAAGTGATAATCGTATTTGTCCAGAAGTGCAGCGAAATCTTCATGAGTAAAACCAATATCTTTAGTACTATTTGCTTGCTGATTGACCATATGGGTTAGACGTCCTTGTATTATTTCCTGATTTTTTTGATGGGATGAGCCTCCTGCTTAATGTACACTCACCTACTTATTGTGCAGCCTACACCTACATCCGAGAGATACTCAAGTAATCCAGAACATAGTCTAGAGAGGATAAAATATCTCTAGCTAACACTCTGCAGCTTGAATACTTTCTTATTGTTGGCAAGATAGCATTATATCATTGTAACTTTTTATTGGGCTGACCGTAACTTTTTTTGTGTTTTTTGTTAAAAATCTCTGAATTAGCGCATCAACAACCGATCTAAACAAAAGATTTTTAACTAAAAGCAGCAGTAGTCAAATAATCAACATAATCTGACGTAATCTGCTCTGTGAGAGACTATAATTCTTGCTTCTACACGCCAATTAAGAGATACAGTCTGCCGTTGCGTTCGCTGTATCGGTTGGCTTCGAGTTACTCCAAGTTTGACAGTCCAATTCTTGAGCATTTTCATTTTGCAGATGGTTGAGAGTTTCCACAAAATCTTTGATGCCTTGAAACTTACGATAGACAGAAGCAAAACGGATGTAAGCTACTTCATTTTCGTAGCGTAAATTTTGTAGAACTAGCTCGCCAATCTCTGTGCTGCTAAATTCTTTGCCTGAATTCTGCTGAAGTTTTGCCTCGATGTTGTCAATAATTACTTCTGCTTTTTGATAAGAGACTTGAGTTTTTTCGCAGGCTCTTAAAATCCCTCGCAGCAATTTTGCTCGATCAAAAGACTCTCTACTACCATCCCTTTTGATCACTGTGATTGGAACTAGCTCTATTCTTTCGTAGGTAGTAAAACGCTGCTTACAGTTCAAACATTCACGACGGCGACGAATACTTTGCCCACTTCCTGTAGAACGAGATTCGAGTACTCTACTTTCTGTGTGTTGGCAATTGGGACAGTGCATTTATTTTCTAATAGATATATATGCTGTATGCTTGGCGGCTAACAATAATTTGTGGCAAAACAACTAATTAAAATGACAAATCTGGGTCACTTTATCTATCATAGTTTGTCTTGCGACCGACCATAACGATAAAAGACCCAGAAATGAAGAGTTCTTAATAATACTTAACTCTGCGTGTATTTCCTATTTCTCGATGCGGGGTGGTTCGCGGAATGCGATCGCAAAGAAGAGAACTGAAATTGCCATGGCTAGAACCAAAATGTATGCAACAGCTTCCATAATTAGATATGTTCCTAATGAGTTCCTAAAATTACTTTTTGTTAACTTTATCTTACCAATAAAACAACTGATGTCGTTTTTCTCAACAAAAGTACAGGAAGACAAATGCTAAATATCTGCCTTCCCCTAAGCTTAAACAGCTAAATTACTGCCGTAACAGCTAGCTGTGAGAAAATTATGCTTCTTTCGCAGCACGAGTAGATTTGTCACCCACTTTTTGATAGTAACCCCACTCTACCTGCTCTTCCTCTAGGTCAGGGTCAACACCAGCAAATACGTCTCGATACAGTGTACGAGAGCCATGCCAAATATGACCGAAGAAGAAGAAGAGGGCAAATACCGCATGACCGAATGTAAACCAACCACGAGGACTAGTACGGAATACACCGTCAGACTCTAGGGTTTCTGTATCGAAGTCAAAGGGTTCTCCCAACTGCGCTCTACGGGCATATTTCTTGACGGTGGAAGGATTATCAAAAGTTTGACCGTCCAAAGCACCACCATAAAACGCGACGGTAACGCCACCTTGCTCGACGCTAAGTTTGGACTCTGCACGTCGGAAGGGAATATCGGCTCTAACTACACCATCAGCATCAGTCAAGATGACGGGGAAAGTCTCAAAGAAGTTAGGCATCCGACGAACGGTTAGTTCGCGACCCTCAGCATCAGTAAATACGGGGTGTCCTAGCCACTCTTGAGCAATACCGTCTCCACTATCCATAGAGCCAGTACGGAACAAACCACCTTTAGCGGGGCTATTACCTACGTAATCGTAAAAAGCTAGTTTTTCAGGGATTGTTGACCATGCTTCAGAACGACTCAAGCCATCGTCCATTGCTGTCTCAACTCGACGCTGAATCTCTTGATTAAAGTAAGCCTGATCCCACTGATAACGAGTAGGTCCAAATAGCTCAATCGGAGTTGTGGCATTTCCATACCACATAGTTCCAGTTACCACGAAAGCAGCAAAGAAAACTGCGGCAATACTGCTAGAAAGTACAGTCTCAATGTTACCCATTCTGAGGGCTTTATAGAGCC
>JBCCNG010000187.1:0-7783 GCA_039025955.1 Cyanobacteria bacterium P01_C01_bin.72
CGCCTTTGTCGCATTGGGTGTCCCACAAGGGCATAACATATCCTTTAGGACTACTTACGAACAGACATCTTAAAAAATCCTGGTTTCAACAGCGTGGTTGTACAAGGCGAAAGCGGCGCGTAGCGCCCAGTCGTCGTTAGACGACGATCTGCCTTCTTTGAAGGCTGCTTCGCCGTACCCCACGCTCAAACTAGATGCAGTTTAGCTGCGTAAATTGTTTGTCCAATCGTTTTGAGGTTATTCTCGGTAATTAAGGCTTGAATAAATGCGATCGCCATCAAGAGATAGTAATTGAAAATAAAAATTGTAGTCATCGATCTTGAATCAACGATCTACTACTTAGGGCTTGCTGAAAAACTGGGATTTGAGAGGATATCTGTTCAAAAGCTATTAGCTTTTAGCCGCACAAGCACAGCCCTTCGGGCAGCACGCACTTCGTGCTGAGTGCGAAGCACTCGTGGCTTGTAAGTCTTGCGGTGCGTAGCACCAGTGTCAGCTTCGCTGACCAGAACGCTTTGCGTTCGCAGACGACGATCTGCGCATACGCGCTGCGCTTTTGAAAAAATAGAGTATTTGATTGTACTAAGTGCTAGAAAAATAGCCTCACTCTATCAAAAAACCTTGCACTTGAACTGAAAAAAAGTCTTGAAACATTTACAGATAGATAGTTTTGACTTATTCAGCAAGCCCTACTTACTACCTGCTACTTACTAGGACATCAAGTTTGAATTGAGGGATAAAGTCGCTTTAATTTGATGCGAGCATCTGCTGTGGTGAATCGCCAATTAACAGAATTTGATTTTTGATTTCTCTTTTCTTTCCAAGCAGCTATTTCTACTTTAAGAGTATCTTGGTCAGGAAGACGACGATTCAGACACTGACGATTAACAACACCAAGCTCAATCTCTGCCATGTTTAACCCTAAAGGGTTCAGCCGTCGCTCATGAGGGAAACCCCCAAGACTGCGCTGCTTCACCAACTGCCATGTTTTGGTGTGTAATGAAACTCTAATTTGTCCAAAATACGTTTAGCTTCTTTTGGTTCAAAAGCTTTATATAAAGATACTTTGACATGAGTATTTAATTGGTCTTGACTTTTTTTATCTCATTGCTCAATTTAATTTTGCCCTGTGCCTATTTAATCTCATTCCCATTCCTCCGTTAGATGGTTTTCATATTGCGAGCGAGTTTTCTGACAGTATTCGGCAGCTAGGACGAACCAAAATTGGTCTGGCATTATTCATGATTTTGTTTATTAGCGGTGCGGGGAGTATTTTATTCGACATCGCCGATATGATGGTTAGAGCTTTGATTCTTTAATCAATAGTTATGCTGCATTTCTTAATCAGATGAACTAAAGAACTATAAATCCTCAGTCAAATTTATTGCCGAAAATCAAAAGTTGTTCAACTTTTATCACACAGGCTGCAAATCTATGGTGTTACAAGCAGCAAATGCAAGCAAAATTGTGTCAAATTATTAGTTGAGACTCGTCGTTTAGTAGAAACTGTGATTGGACAACTAACAGATCGTTTTCAGGTGCAAAAAGTTAGAGCCAGAGATTTATGGTATTTTACTCATTATCTTAACTGTAAACTTCTATCCCCTACTCTTCAATTGAAACAGCTCATTTCTGACTAAAAAAAAGTTGCACACGCCGTAATTAGCTTGGTTCTTAACCGATAATCATTTTTATCTTTATCTTTTTTCGGCGTTGGTAGTCAGCTAATGTCTTATATAAAATTACTATTAGTAGCTATCAGCTTTAATCTCTAAGCTCTAAGCTTTTCAAATTTGGATTTACTCCTTTAAAGATAAAAGTCGTACTAATAGCATTACGCATTTACCAACGCCGAATTAGTTTATGCCAAGAACCCAGAATTGGTTAGAAATTGGCAAGTAATGCTTTGTCGCTTGATTGAAGTGATGATTCAGAATACAGGGTTGCCAATGGAGAAAATAGATCCCCGTCCTAGTTTTGCTGAAGAAATAGCTCAATCCCGTAATGCGAGAGAATCGTTGTTAGCTGTTTTGAATGCTTGTGCTAGAACTACCAAAAAGGTTTCTGAGATTAATTGGCATTCTCCTGAGATTTTTGGCTCGTGGGTGGCTAGTTTACAACCACAAAGAGTAGGAGGACAAAACACTCTGGGATTTAGATGTTTTAGTTGGTTGAATCTTGATAAGCAGGTTCTGCTTCTAAGAGATTTTTATGGCGCTAATTTTCAAAATAGTCGTATGCGTGGCACGCAATTATCAATAGCAATTTTATTTGGTGCTAATCTTGAGGGGGCTAATTTTAGGAGGGCTAATCTTACAAGGGCTAATCTTACGGACACTGATCTTAGGGAGGCTGATTTTAGAGAGGCTGATCTTACGGGGGCTGATCTTAAAGGAACAGTTTTAGAAGGAAAAAATATTGCTGAAATTACGAAAAGAGAAGAAGAGTCCTAAATCAATGACTTGAAATGGACATTCCACAGGTAAGCTAGCAAACATCAAGCCATAACAATTGCTAAAGCTGCTACCCCCCGAGGGGTGTTCAAAAAAACACTCGAATTAAATAATAAAAGATTTTTGATTTCAGACATCCATTAAAATGGCGAAGAGCAAGAGAAACTATCTAGCAGTAGCTTCATATCATTAATGGAATTATTTATTGATCGTTTAATTGACCAAATCCGCCACAAGCAAACTCCCTGTATCGTCGGACTAGATCCTGCTTTGGAAAGAATGCCTCCTAGCTGGCTTAAGCAACAGGGAATTGATCAGCAGAGTACTTTGGCTGATCGTGCTGAGGGTATCTATCAATATAATCTCATGGTTTTAGATGCGATCGCCGATCTTGTTCCTGCGGTTAAACCCCAAAGTGCCTACTACGAAATGTTTGGGGCGGCGGGAATTGTGGCACTAGAAAAAACTATCAAAGCGGCACGCGATCGCAATTTATTAGTAATCTTAGATGTTAAACGAGGCGATATTGCCAGCACTGCAACTGCCTATGCTCAAAGCTATTTACCCCGTGAACCAAAACCTCCCCTAGAAGCTGATGCGATTACTATCGTTCCCTATCTGGGCAAAGACTGTGTTGAACCGTTTTTTACCGCAGCCGCCAAATGGGGTAAGGGGATTTTTGTCTGCGTCAAAACCTCAAATCCTGGGGCGGCAATTATTCAAGAGCAAAAGATAGATGATCAATACCTCTACGAAATTGTTGCCGATCTAATCAAGCCAGCCTCAGATTACAGTATCGGTGCATATGGCTATAGCGGTATCGGGGCAGTAGTCGGGGCAACCTACCCAGAAGCAGCCCAAAAGCTAAGGAAACAGTTACCCAACAGCCTGTTTCTTGTTCCAGGAGTCGGCGCACAGGGTGGCGGAAAAGAGGGTATCAAAGCCTGTTTTAATGCCGATGGTTTGGGAGCAGTAATTAGTAGTTCTAGAGCAATTATGTACCCTCACATGTACGGTGCGGCTGATTCTAATACCGATACCATTAGACAAGCTGCAATAGACTTGATTACTCAGGTGAGAGGAATATTGAAATAGCTGGAGAAATTATCGTTTAGGGATATGCAAGAAAATAAGATACCAATTAAGTGGGAACAATTGTGATATCCCATTTGGGTCAATACTGTTCGGTTAAGCTAAAAAAATGAGTTAATGAAAGTATTCGTATCCGAAATCGTATGGAACTCAAGCCTTTAACTCTTATTGCTCCAAAAATCCAAGTTAGTGAAATTTTTCCTGCTTTGGAATTAATCATGTCCCATCAAGCTATAGATGAGGCAATCTCGGAAACAAATAGTCAAGAAAAGGGTAATCGTCTGCTTCCGACTCATCTAATTGCCATGATGTGATTAGCAACTATAATGATTATCATTCTTAAAAAAACGCAGATCAATGTGGGCAATTTTAAGCGGAATTGAAGGAAATATCGCAGCTTACGAAGCAGTATTGGCAGATATCAAACGCCAGCGCGTGAAGGTAGAAGCATTATATATTCTGGGGGATATCGTCGCAGCTAACCCAGATAGCGAAAAAGTAATTAAACGCATTCAGAATCCTTTACCTGGAGAATTAGCACCCCAAGTATGTGTTGGCTGGTGGGAAGAGCAATGCTTTACTTTATACGGTGTGGGTTCAACAGCAGAGCCAACAGAATTAATCGATCGCTTTGGGAAAGAAACTGCTAGACTTCTTTGGGATTCGGTATCTCAAGAAACCGTACATTGGTTACGTAACTGTCATTTTGGCTTCTTTGAATTCGATTGTTTATTAATTCACGGTAGTATTGTTAGCGTCAGCGATGAGTTAACCCCCGAAACCTTACCCTGGCAAATGCTAGACCGTTTACAGAGAGTTCAGGCAAATCAGCTTTTTTGTGGTCGTTCGGGTCAAATATTTGAATATGAACTACAGGCAGGTTCGGTTAATAGTTCGGTGCTGACTTTAGATCAATCGCATCCTGTACAAACTGTTACTGCACCAAAGAGAAGAGTTGTTGGGGTAGGCAATGTGGGCAGAGAAGCAGGAAAGGCTACTTATACTCTTTATAGCCCATATAGCGATCGCCTAGAGTTTAAGACCGTTAACTATGGCATTAAAAAAGGATTTGGTCATTAAATCTTCGTTGGGTCTAAATGTGCAGCCTACTAAATCAATTTAAACTACAAGTTTTGTTGTGTACTGATTAAGACTATAAATCTCAGAAAATTCTTGAGTGGTTCGTAGTTTATTATCGTTCTAGAATTGACAACTATCGTTACTCTAAACAGAAAGCGTAAGAACTAATGTGCTATTTTTCCCTATTTCAGACTTCCTATTTCCCCGAGAAGATAACTTAGATCAGAGAAAATCAATACTAATCGTCTGACATTTTTGAAGACGAAAATTATGCCGATTATGTCTGCGTTTTAAATTGATTTTTTGCTCATTATTTCCAAACTTTTTCTGTATGAAACGAGTAGCAATTATTGGTTCTTGTGGTGCTGGTAAATCAACTTTATCTAAAGCTTTGGGCAAAAAACTTAAATTACCAATAATCCATTTAGATAGACATTATTGGAAGGCGGGATGGCAAGAAAGCGATGGGCAAAAATGGCAACAAAGACATCAAGATTTGATAAAAGGCGATCGCTGGATTATTGATGGCAACTACGGAAATACAATGAATCTTCGTTTAGCAGCAGCAGACACTATTATCTGGCTGGATTTTAATCGCTATTTATGTTTGTGGCGAGTTTTTAGAATGTATATGCAGTATGGGGGAAAAACCAGACCAGATATGGCACACGGATGCCCAGAAAGACTGAACTGGGAGTTTTTAATTTACGTTTGGAACTTTCCGCGATCGCATCGTCCCCAAATCTTGACTCAATTAGCTCAATTACAAGATAATCAACGGATTATTATTCTAGAAAATCCTGGTCAAGTGCCAGATTTATTCAAGCAAATAGGTCTGTTGAATTAAAATATTATCTTACGCCACAAAGGTTTCACCTCTTCCAAAACTAAGAGCGATCGCTAACCATAAATACAATCGGTACAATAATTGAATAGATGGTTGATAAGAAATAGGGACTATGACTTTAACTACCTATAAATGGTCGATTGAAGAATGGCACAAACTAGTAGATGCTGGATTGTTGTCTGGAAAGCCAGTTGAGTTTTTGGAAGGAGAGATCGTTACAGTGAGTCCAGAGGAAGTCGAGCATCGTTATACCAATAGTAGTATAGTCAAGTATTTGAGAAGCATTTTCGACAAAACTGCTGAGATTCAAGAATCACACCCTATTACTCTCGATAATAGCGAGCCAGAACCTGATGTAGCTGTAGTGCGGCTACCAGAGACTATGTATCGTACACGTCACCCTTATCCTCAAGATATATACTGGCTCATAGAGATATCCAATCGCACCCTCAAAACTGACTTAAATCAAAAAAAGATAACCTACGCTCGTAATGGGATCCCTGAGTATTGGGTAATCGATCTGATCAATAATAAATTAATTGTTCACACTCAAATACAAGATAATAATTATACCCAGGTAAACGAATATACGAAGGGGACAGTCTCTCCTTTAGCTTTTCCCAATGTTGCGATCTCTTTAGATAAATTATTGCTTTATTAAATTACAGGAAAATTTATGGTTCAAATCAACTAGAGGATAAGTAAATTATAGGAGGGAAGATCATGACAGATAAAGAGATAGTAAACGGATCTCGCACTTTCAAAGAAACAGTACTACTATTTTTGGGAGGTGCTGGTGCTGGACTAATTGTCTTTATGTTGTTTGGAGGTATCTGGCAGGTCAATCATTTTTGGTGGGTAATGACTGCAACCACTGTCACTTGTGGTTTGCTCGCTGTCGTATTTCGGCGAAACTTCGAGAATATGATGAATGCTTTATTAGATAATGCCCCTGGGTTATAAAGAGAACAACAAGTCTTATTTCATTGAAGCGTAGGCAGAAGGTACAAATATGACTACAGTAACCAATCAAACTCAACTCAACTCTAGTATTGGCGGAGCAAAGAATGTTTATCACTGGAATTTTGTAGACAAACAATATCGAGTCGTTTATGAAACCATCGGCGAGGGGAACCCTATACTCTTACTTCCTGCTTTTAGTACGGTTTCCAGTCGCACGGAGATGAAGGGCATTGCCAATATACTGGCAAAAACCTATCAAGTTACGGTTTTAGATTGGTTGGGGTTTGGCGAGTCTCAATGTCCCACTGTAGATTATAATCCCGCATTATTCCAGCATTTACTAGAGGATTTTGTTGAATCTGTTTTTAATAGCTCAATTATTCTCATTGCGGCGGGTCATGCTTCAGGATACGCTGCGAAGCTAGCCCAGAATAACTCAGAACTAATCTCTCAACTAATTTTAATCGCTCCCACTTGGCAAGGACCATTGAGAGTTATGGGTTTGCCCGATGGAGTGAGAAACGGGGTAAAGAATCTAGTGCGATCGCCGTTTATCGGACAGGGACTATACTATCTCAACACGACCCCTTCTTTTCTACGCCTGATGTATAAACGTCACGTATATGTAGATGAAACCAAACTAACTCCTGAATTTATCGCCCAAAAACACCAAATCACCTCAAAACCTGGTGCGAGATATGCCCCCGCTGCCTTTGTTACTGGCGCGATCGATCCTGTAACTAATAGAGAGGATTTTTTACAGCTTCTAGAATCTGTATCAATACCTGTATCGATCATTCTGGCAGAAAATGCCCCCCCGAAATCAAAAGCAGAAATGGAGGAGATGACAGAGTTAGAACAAGTGCAAACAGTAAGATTAGAGGGAACTTTAGGGATTTCTGAAGAGTATCCCGAAGCGGTTACAGAAGCCATTCAGAATTTTCTTACTACTTAATCGAAACCCTAAATTAAGTCAACGTCATAACGACAAAAGTGTTTGTCAGCACTCATTAGATGGAAGTTTTTTGCTTTTATCTAAGCAGAAGTATTTTACTGCTTCCAGAAAATAATGGCGATCGCCAAAATAATTAAGATATCAAATATCGCAGTACGTGGATTGGTTAGGACAAGCTATATTACTAGTTCGTAAGTAATAAGTAATAAGTCCTAACATAAATTTGTATTGCTATAAAAAATATTGTTAGAGTTTGAATAAAGCAGCGCGAGGCAAATTGTAATGAATACGGTGGTGTTAAATCTAAATACAATTACCTATTTGAGCGATGAACAATTTTATCAATTGTGTCTTGCTAATCAAGATTTAAGTCTAGAGATGAATGCAGCAGGA
>JBCCNG010000188.1:0-7778 GCA_039025955.1 Cyanobacteria bacterium P01_C01_bin.72
AAGGAATCAGTTTGGCTAGTTTTATCCATCGATTCTCTGAAGACAATCCATCTCCATCGCTCAACTTGAAATCTTCTGCCTTTTCCTCAGATGTAGTTTTAGTTCTGTACATTTCCAGCTAGAGGTGCAAGGGTTTTGGGTGATTATCCCAGTTTTTCTTGGATTTGAATAGTCCTCAACCACTTTCAACTCTATTTCTGACAACTGCTCCCAACTTTTTCAGCTAACCCTAAGTACCATATCTCTTTTTAAGAAACTAGTACCCAATGAATTAACAGTAATACCAATTGTCCTACAAAAGCCCTCTTGACTAATTGCTCGTTTTTATAGATTTGATTTGCCGCAGGTATTGACTTTAATAATCGATTTTGTTTTCGTGGACTTTAGTTCCGTTTAACACACCTGACCAATTTTCATCCCCTAAAGCGATATTGCCTGGTATATCTTGTGACCATTGCCGTTGTACTGCGGGACTGTAGTTGAGATAAAGCTTGTCATCAACGATTTTCCAAGACTCAGGGTTGATCGAAGCCAAATTTCCTTCACTTACCGCTTTGGCACAGTAGCCACCGTATTGAGGTGCATATTGTTCGGGATTAGCAGCAAAAAAATCCAGGTTTTCTTGGCTAGAAAATCTCCAAACAGCATCATTCCATTCATACTCAAATTCTGCTTTTCCCTTTATGGGCTGACCTTGGGTGAAGTAGGCGACAGGGTCAGCGCCACGAATTGCTAAACCGCTAAAAGATTCACTGTAAATAAAAGGCGCAACGTCAGACTTTTTAGCGACAACATCTGCTGTAGCATTGTCTCCTTTGTTAGCAGAAGAATTAGCCGAAGAGTCACAGCCAGCAATCAAGGCTGAGAATCCGAGAAGCAAAGCAAAAACAGTAGTTAAAGTGGGAAAATATCTAAATTTCATAATTTATTGTCTCCTTATTCGATTTTAATCTGCAAAAATAAGCAATTTTAATACTTAGCAATCCAAATATTGCTAAGGTAGATGTAATTCCAATTAAACATATTTTTTATGAGTTCTAGATTAAGAACAACCAGCTCAAGTTTTTTAAAATCAGGCTGACAAATCCTCAAAACGACCAATTACTCTCCACTTAACCAGGCGATCGCACTTCTGATCCATTCTTCTACGTTAGGATTCTTGAGCAACAGCTGATCTTGACTCAAAGCGACCAAAACCTGTTCGATTTCCTCGTTGGTATAGCCTAAAGCCATTAATGTCATCTCCAGATCCTCTTTGATTTCAGGCTGGGGAGAAAATACTGCTTCTGGCTGCTGTACCTCCATTCCTGAGATCTTGCGCCACTGTGCTAGCTTAGTTTTCAACTCTAAGGCAATTCTTTCGGCGGTTTTCTTACCCACACCAGGGGTTTTAGTGAGAGCAGGAATATTACTGGTGACGATCGCTCCAACCAAATCAGATATACCCAAAGTATCAATCAGAGCAATGCCAAGCTGCATCCCAATCCCGCTAACTGCGGTTAGCTGACGGAATAAATCTCTCTCGGCGGCGGAGGGAAAACCATAGAGGATTTGTTTGTCTTCCTGAATCTGGAGATGAGTATAAACCTGAATTGGCTCATCTAACTCTCCCTCTAGTTTCTGAGCAAAACGAGTTGAGATCTGCATCTCATAGCCAATATTATGGACATCTAAAATCAAAAACAAACGATTCTGGGTGGTCTTAGTGATATCTACTTTTGTACCCTTGAGGTAACTGATCATTAATGTGACTCGGTATCGCTAAAATAAACTTACGAAACTTACGGTTAAATTCTGATTATGGCTTAAATTTTGTCTGAACCATTGATATAAGAGTTCAAGATAAAACGAATTAGCTGTTTTCAGGCTTGATTAATTCCGAGATATTAATTTTGATATTGAATTGCCGCAGTCTCTTTTCAATTTTTTTCAGCAGATAATAATACTTCGTCTTAATTGGCTTGTATTCAAGCTCATAATCTAGTATTGTTTGGCGCAGCCAGTCATACTTGGCTGATTTTTTGTCAATTTGCTTGAGCTTGTTCAAATCTTTTTGCCAATTACGATAGTAGAACATGCCGAAATAGTGGATAGATACAATTTCATCAAAACTACCTAACTGGAATTCTGGTGACAAACGATTATGTAACGGTAAGGGATAACTATAGGCAGGAGGAAAAGTAAACACTTCTTCTTTTAAAGCACATACAGTTGCCGAAAGAGAAGATTGCTCAATCATATAGTTTCCTTGTTTGGGAACAATTTCCGCCGCCATAACCTGTTCAAAATTATGTTTCCAAGCCTGAAAAATCTTCGCGCTGCGTCGTACCGCAACCATCCCCGAGTTCCAATAAGCTCTGATCTTTTTATTGCCAATTGGCGTAGAGACAAATCTCTCTTCTTTCACTCCCACTGTTTTGTAAAGCTTTTGCCAATAGTCGTCCTGAATATCATGACTACCGGTTGAACCAATACCTCTTCCATATTCTACCCGTAAGCCAATGTTGTGGTTACTGGGAAGCAAAAATTCTTTTGGTTCAGCAAAGAAGCATTTATCACTATCTAAAAATACTAAAATCTCGGCATCGATAGTTTCCTCGGCATAAGCACAGACGTAAGGTTTATTGGCAAGATAATAATCGTGATATTGAACATTTAGCACCACTTGCTGATGATCAACTCCTAAAGCGGCAAAACCTGCTAAAGTTTCGTCGGCTACGGGAGTACCTTTGCGAGGATGAAAACTATAAATTGGCGTGTCCTTAAGTTTTCCCCCAAATGTACGAATACTTTTAGCTAAAATTTGTGACTGTTTTTCTAATCGACCAGGTTCAGTGCAGATAATAAAAGCTAGGGGTATGGACATGGGATTTTATGTTTTATCTTGAGTATTTGCTGATGGAAATTTAGTTGATCTAAAATTTGCTCAATCTGGAGTGAAGTTCGGAGATAAGGTAGGCTTTTACTCAAAGTTAAGCTAGTTTGTTAAACTAATTGGAAATCTGGCAAGAGATGTCTCGCGAGAGATAGATTTAAGAAATAAATTTATATTTAGGGATTATTTTGCCGAAATTGAGGATGAAAGTAATTTTTGAGCAAGTGTATAATATCGACCATATATATAATTAGTCAGTTGAAAGAGCTTTAAATTTTGAGGATCTTGTTCTAAGTCCCGTTCAAAAAGATGATTGGCATATTCATAAAGTTCCAGATCTAGTTCGTTATGTTTTCTGATTATGGACAAAGCATCAGCTGAAATTTCTAAGCGACTATAAGAATTGCTTCTATTGGTATTTCGTCGATAATAGAAAGGCATTTTATTCCAGCCCAATTTTTGGTGCAGCAGCAATAAGCTCTCGTCAAATCTTTCTTGAATTCCCACTACTGCAAAATTATGTTGTAAGTTTTGTTTCGCCACAGCTAACGTATCATAATTACAAGTTTCAGATTCGCTAGTACCAGATAAAAATCGCGTCTGACCGTTGCACATATTTTGTCGTCCCATCTGACAATATTCTTGAATACTAATATTGTTGGTTTTAATCAGTTCATAATCTTCATGACTAGGAAGTTTCTTGACAAAATGATAGTAGGAAATAACCCGCTCGATTGGATTCCGCAACATTGTTATGTAAGCGGCGGGGGAATTAATAAATTCATGCAGTCCAAAATACATATGACCCATAAGAATAGTAATTTTGGCTTTTTTGGTAGAGTCGAGCTGTTTAAAATTTTCTTGAGACTGAATAAACTGTTTCGCATCTAGCTCATAAATCTCATCTGTTGAATATTGTCGATACAGAATATCTTTGAGAGTTGTTCCAGCAGCTTTGGGAATATGTAAAAAAACTATCGTAGCTGACTTTTGTTGCGGTTTCGGAGACTGATGCATAAGGAATTTACTTAATATTTAACTTAATAAAAAATTTACTCAATATAATTTTGGGCAGAGGACTTGATATATGGCGGTTCTCAGACTCATAAGGTATAAAGTTAATCGTTTTAAAGCAGAACGTAGCCCTTACGGTACATTTAATGTGATAGAGGCGTAATTTAGCCGCATGTAGTGCAAGCAGCGCGACCCATAAGGGCAGAAGTGAGATATTCCTCTCCATTGTGAGAATTGCTGTGTATTATTTTTTTCGCTTTAGCGCATTATTACTAGCTTTGTATTGGTTATATAAAGTCTCACTTTTAGGTAGTAATTTAAGCTATGTTTTTCAGGGATTGCTTTTTACGTAGGCGCTGGTATTCTAATGAAATTGACAGACAGGCAGCAATAGAAAGAATGCCATAGGCATTAGTGGCGCTAACCCCAAGCCCAACGTCAGCGAGACTCGCCAAGGTAACAAACATTAAAAATTGATAGAGCCAGAAATATTCCAATTGTTTGCGAGCAAGCAATAACACCATCCCTTTGATTGTCACATTAATATACACAATTGCATATAAAATTATGCCTACAATACCAAGATAGGCAAACATTTCGATATAGACGCTGTGGGCATTAAAATTGTCTCTGAGTCCTAGATCTGATGCCCAGGTGTTGGCAATTACGTGCGCTCCCGCATCTGAAGTCCAAAAACCACCGTAACCATAGCCAAACCAAGGTCGATTTTGAGATACGACATCGATAACGAGAGTCCAAATGGGAGTACGCCCATTGAAGCTTGTTCCTTCCCCCAAAATATCCACCAGAATTGTCTCCTGCTGCGCCACAACTAGCACGAAGACCGCGCTTATGGCGACACAGGCTAAACTCAAGAGAATAACCCGCAATCGATATCGCTGTTTTACCAGTCCATAGAGCGGCATTTGTGCCAGCAACAAAATTAAGAGCAAAACGCTTGTAGAGCTTTGGGAAACGATCGCCAGAAAAAAGGTTAGACCAAAGCCAAGCCAGTAAAACCAGTTTTGCCAATTGTTCAGCGCCAGAGTTACTAGCAGAACACCACCCAAAACCATTGAGCGTCCCATATAGTTTTTGTAGGGAAAAATTCCTTGCCAGCCATCCTTGACAATGCCATAGCTGGGAACACCAAGACACACTAGCAAACTAAGAACCGCCGCTAATCCAATTACCCAGACAAGAATCTTCATCTGCTCTTTGAGGTTATAGCGAGCCGTGAAGTAAGCGCCAAACATAAAAGTTCGTAGTAAACCCCGACTAATATCCAGAGTGCTGGTAATGTCGGCAGACCAAACGGTAGAAAACATTGCTAGAGCCAAGAACAAAAGCAGAGGTATATTCCTAGTTGCGACATAAGCTACCTGCTTCCAGTGCATAGCAACTAAGAGCAAGACAAAAGGGTAGCTTAAAGCATTGATCGCCGCAGGAGGAATTGGTGGGGGAATATTTACATCCAGAAAGTATAGTAGCCAAAACACTGTAGCTGCTATCTCTAATTTTTCCACTAAAGGTCGAGGTACTGAGAGTTGCTGAGTTCCGATCATGGTGATTTTGATTTGCTAAATCTAGAGGTAAAAATATGATGAGAATGTATGATTAAATGTTTTTTTGTTTATTTTATTATTTGGGAGAATTGAGAGAAATAAAAGGCGATCGCTCTTTGGTTGATTTTCCTGAGCTAGCTAGAAGCAGCTAATATTTCCTGATATAGAGCATGATAGCGGCGTGCTTGAACTTCCAGAGCAAATTCTTGTTCGGCTTTAGCACGGGCAGCTTGAGCTAAAGTTAATTGTCTCTGGCGATCTTCTAACACCCAGGCAAGACCTTGAGCCAAATCTTCCACAACCAGAGGGCGAGCAAGATAGCCATTGTGCTGATGCTTGATCATGTCGGGCATTCCTCCAATATCAAAGGCAACGCTGGGAGTGCCACAGGCGGTCGCTTCTAAAACGGTATTAGGTAAATTATCTTGAATCGAAGGGGCGACAAAAACATCGGCGGCGGAATAGGCAAGGGCTAAAGTAAGATCATCTCGCATCATACCCAAGTAGTGAGCTTTAAAACCTAATTCTGGGGGAGTTTCTGGCTGAGATGCCCCCACCACCATTAGCTCTAGTTTTTCTCGCCAACCAGATTGACTCAGCTTTTGCAGGGCTGGCTGTAATAAATGAAATCCTTTGCGCTGGTCGCTGGTGGCGTTCAGGGAAAGAAACAGCACCAGCTGCTTATCCTGGGGTAGCTTTAACAGTTTTCTGGCGGCGGCTGGCTCAATTGGTCTAAATATTGTTGTATCTAAGCCATAGGGAATTACTTCAACTCGGCGATCGCCAAACAAAGAACTTGCCTTGGCACTATCTCCCAGCCAGCGGCTAGGAGTAACAATGGTCAAGTTTAAATTTGCCCAGGCTTTTTGCTTGCGCTGCCAAATCTGGCGGGACAGATCCTTTTCTTGACTACTGCCCAAAAGAGGACAGGCGCCGCAGGCAAGGGAAAACTTCTGACAGGATTGATTATAGTGACATCCTCCCGTAAAAGACCACATATCATGGAGCGTCCAGACTAGAGGCTGTCTGAACTTAGACAAGGTTTCAATTTTGAGATAGCCAGCACTAACCCAGTGCAAATTAAGCAGGTCAGGATTTAATTGCGCAATTTGTTCCGTAACTTTGTCCGGCAGCCAGTGAGGCGAAAAAAGCTGCTTAGTTTTCTGACCATAGCGTTTGAGGGGTAGCTGGTCTAGGGTTAGTCGGAGTCCTGTTTTAGCCTGTTCAATTCCCGATGAAGTCTTTGCCCCCATAACCTGAGGATCTTGACTAAACTTGGATTGAGATAAGACCCAAGAATCTACCTTAATTTGCTTTAAGCCCTGATGCAGGCGATATGCAGCGCGAGCCGCTCCACCTTGATTGTCAAAAGTACTGAGAGAGGCAATCTTCATTTACAAATGGATATCAATATGAGTATCAATATAGGCGTGTCCGATAAAATTTAAGTTTTTAAATCGCTAGGTGATGACAATTAGTCTGAGCCAGCAACTGGCTTGATTGCTTCCATATATAAAGAGTCTGGCTTATATGTTTTGCCATCAGGTTCGGTGTCCAGGTTAAAATTAGACCAGCGGTCTAAATAGCTATCACTGGCAGTGCGTTTAACTATATCTTGGAGGTCACAGTTGGCTAGTAGCTGGGATAGCGAATAGGAATCATACATCCATTGATGCACCTCACCACTTTGGCGATAGTAACCAATTTTTAATGCTATGTAAAATCGATTCAAAGTTTTCGGTAGTAGCTGGTACACTTTTGCTTCCAATCCTTTGATTTGCCGTGCCCAATCTTTAAACCGAGTCTTTTGTTGAGCCATGGGTTTTAATTTTTGGGCTTCAGCACCAAAACGCTGGAGTACAAAGTCTTGATTGCAAATTTCTGCTTGGGCAAAATAGTTTGCCATTTCACCACCCCGACTATTGCGTACCATTTGATCCAAGATTTCTAATGCAATCCACTCGTATTTAGCCGTCCACTCCGCCGATTCTGGTGCTTTTTCGAGGGATGTGGTGTAAAGACGAGCAATTTGCTCAAAATCTGGCACAACAACCCGCAAAATCCCCCCTGGACGCAAAACTCGATAACATTCTTGGATAAAAGATTTGGCGGCAAGACGAGAGAAGTGTTCTAAGACATGAGAATGATATACCAGCTCAAAAGTATTATCGGCAAAAGGAATACCTTTATTCAAATCATCGGGGATGACATTTTCTCCTGTTGCGATAAAGTTAACGTTAGTCCACTGAGAATTAAATCGATATCTACAACCCAGATTAAGATGATTAAGTTTACTATTAACCTGTCTATAATTCATAAATAAT
>JBCCNG010000189.1:0-7753 GCA_039025955.1 Cyanobacteria bacterium P01_C01_bin.72
TCTATATTATGCTCTCCAATTATTTATCAAGATGGGCTACAGGGGATTATGTATTTGGAAAGTTTAGTCAAGGGAGCTTTTACTAATCAAAAATCAGCCGTTTTACAGGCATTAATGTCTCAAGTATCAATTTCGATCGCCAATGCTAAATTATATAAGGATTTAGAAAATCATGCTTCAGTACAAAAATCTTTGCAGCAGAAAGAAATTTTACTCAAAGAAATTCACCATCGAGTTAAAAATAATTTATTTGTTGTTTCCAGTCTGTTAGATTTTCAGAATAGTTATATTGATGACCCTGAAGTTAGGAAGCTACTAGAAAATTGTCAAAATCGGATTACGGCAATGGCAATGGTTCACCAACATCTCTATGGTAATAGTGAGCTAGATCGGATTAACTTTGCAGACTATATTCAATCTTTACTGAATAATTTAGCTTATTCTCAGGGAAGCAAAGAAAGAAATATTAATTTGACTCTCGATCTTGACCCCATTGAGCTAAATATTGAGAGCGCTAATCCCTGCGGTTTAATTGTTAATGAACTGGTTTCTAATGCTCTCGAACATGGCTTTCGCGACCGTGCCAGTGGTAACATTTGGCTCAAGCTCAAACATAATTTAGACAATCAGATTGTCCTGACTATCGAAGATGATGGAGTCGGTTTTAAACCAGATAAAAACCTGCAAAATAGCGACTCTTTGGGATTAGAGCTAGTTTGCACTTTGGTAGAACAAATTGAAGGACAGATCTCGTTGGATAAGTCCGCAGGGACCAAAATTGAGATTATCTTTGATGAGCTAGAATATCACAGTCGAATTTAAGCCAAGTAAGGGCAAACCTTAGTGGCTTGCCCATGTTAGCCGTCAGCTTACTAAGCTGCTCTCTATACTAGTTGTAGAGCAGGTAAGACTAAATCTGGTTCTGACTGTTGCTTTAGTAATCCAGTAGTTTGGTGATTTTGAGCAAAACTCAGCAATTCGTAAGTCCATTGAGTAAATAGCTGAAATACCTGCGTCACCAAGTCTGCACATCGCTCCCTCTCTGATGCTGGTATTTGAATGCCCCGAATAAATTCCCTCGCAGCTTGAGAATTAGTGTTGTGATCATGTTCGGCATCGCAATGGCTAGCTCCAAAATAGTCATACTCAAGATTAGTAATTAAATTGAGTTTTTCAGCAACTAGCTTCGTGTTAGATAACAAAACGTCAGCAGTTGACTCCATTGCCTCCATAATGATTAATCTCTCAATAGCCGTCCCATCCGTAGTCAAACCGTGCAGTTTATGAGTTATCATACGAGACACTTTTGTTTGTTCGCTCCACAGAAACTTGATGGCGCTATTTAAAGGAAGCGAATAATTAAATCCCAGCTTTTCTAAATCGCTAATAAACCATTGCCAATGAAAATCATCTTCGTAGGTATGTTTATTAAGGATAATTTGTACCGGATCATTACTTGGTTCTTGGCGCAGAGAGTATTTGCATAGATCTGAAAATCCCATGATAAAAGGCGTTGCACAGGGCGCAAAAGCCAGTCTTTGGGAGGGTTCAATTTCTTTATTGTTCAGAAACTGAAAAAAAGGTAGCTGTGAATATACCTGCTGCTTTTCTTGGATGAGAGCTAAGATACTTTTCATTTTTCGTGGGTATTTTTTGGTAATGAAAATTGGTCATAGACAGCATGAGCTTTCGGACAGGAGATATTTAATTTATAATTTATCTCCTAGCGCAGTGTCTTTTCTTTACGAACTTGGGAACTTAATTTTTTTGACTAGAGATGTATCTAATACTATGAACTTCAGACTTTCAAACCAAGGCGATCGCCTGACTAAATTACAGCACTAATATCTCAGGAAAATCAAAACCCAAAGTTGCAACTCAATGTATAGTATCAATACATACTTTGAATACTATATTGGGTTTACAACTTAGTCAGCAAACCATTTACTATATTTGTGTTGAGCTTCAATTGATCTTCAACAAGACAAGATTAGTATTGAAAGTCTTTTGGTAACATCTCTATTTAGAAAATATCATACTGTATTAAAAAAATATGTTGCCTAATTTACAATGAACTTTTTGTAGATAAATCAGCAGATAAAATAATATTTTACCCAGGGTTTATCAGAAAGCATAAAATCTTTAATTAAACCTGAGTAAAATAAGAAACTTATGGTTAATAATTCAACTGAACAGGATGAACTGTCTGAAAATTTTGAAAAACTAGTCTCAGCATAAGAGTAAAGCAAATAGCTAGTTCTAGCATCTCTATCGTTTCTGCAAAATTGCTTTCATCACTGCTTTAGACTTCTCTAAATCTTCGGGAGAAGTTGCAGTTTGTTGCCAACTGGGACGTTGTTGAAGATTTTCTACCCACTTCTCTACCTTGGGATACGGTTTCAAGCTAATTCCCAGGTTGGGTATAGCAGTGACGGCTGTTCCCGCTACGATATCAGCATAGGTTAGGTGCGAACCGAGAAAGTAAAGCTGCTCTGATGATAAATTATCCTCAAAGTACTGCAATGCCGTATTCATAGTTTGCGTTGCCTGTTCAACTTTAGATTCTTCGACTGCCACATCGAGCATTTCTTTCATTAGCACAATTGAAGCAGGGGGAAGTTCATTGACAGTCAGCAATTCAATCATCCGTACCTTGGCAATATCGGGCGCTTTTTCAGGCATAAAAGCAGGATGAGGATATTTTGCTTCCAAATAATCTAGAATCGCTAGAGATTCAAAAATCTTTAAGTCTCCATCGACCAAAACAGGAATATGATGAAAAGGATTAAGCTGCAAAAATTCAGGTTGGAATTGGTCGCCGTTGAGCTTGAGCAAGATTGGTTCAAACTCAATCTTTTTCTCTAAAAGCGTTACCCAAACTCGACGCGCATTAATTGACAGACGAGAATAGTAAAATTTGATCATCAAAACCTCAACAATAAAGTGGTAACTGTCAGTCTTTGTCTAATCATGGCATTTTATAAGATCGATTTTCTCAGGCCATTTCAAGCCGATTAGCTAATTGTCGAACCAGACAGAATATCCCCGCTGATTGACTGACAAAACTTTCAAGAAATATTATTTAGGAATAAGTCAAAACCTTGAACTCCAACTAATATGCTCGTTTGTGGTGTTGTGAGCGTTATGCCATTAGAAAGTCACATGCTGGAGTAACCTCCAACCATTAATGAGTCCAGCTTTGACCCAATCCCAATCAATCCTGAAATAGCGCGAGGGCGAATGCCCTCGCGCATTGCCCATAACTCACCATTGAGGCTCTTGCGACCCAGAATTACGTGAACCGCTCCATAAAATTAACTTTGATTAATCTGTTCTGTAGGCAGATTGCTTCTCCAAGACCAAAATTACGCTGTTGAAAGCAAATTGGTATTATTCCCAGTTTTATCCCTCTTTCTTGTTCTAGTTTTTGGCATAATTGTCGGCTAGTATGGCGACGTTCAGAATTCAGAATTAAGCCACTGTTCGACTACTTCTAAATCTCTTTCTTCCCCACGCCGTTTGAATCCTCGCCTTGAGCTACCCATAAACAATATAATCCTCCCCTCTTTCAATGCCGAATTGTTTGACGTACTGTATGAGGAGACTGTTTCAGATGCTCTGCAATCCGAGAAACAGTGTTCGCCATACTTAGCTCTTGTAACGTCAAGTCTTCTGTTTTACTAAGAGTTATACGCAAGGGTGCGGGCATTAGATTATCCGCTTATATTAGTTTTTATCTATCTTATAGTTTTTATGTCTACCTAATTATTAGTCCTTTTTCATCCCTAATCCTCAAAAAGCCTACTTTTTATAAATAGAGTTGCCCCAATTTTCGCTGGAGCGCGAT
Organism: Cyanobacteria bacterium P01_C01_bin.72; assembly: GCA_039025955.1. Classification (GTDB taxonomy): domain Bacteria; phylum Cyanobacteriota; class Cyanobacteriia; order Cyanobacteriales; family Xenococcaceae; genus Waterburya. Next base: position 3,848 of record JBCCNG010000189.1, read on the forward strand.
CTAACTTTCTGAGTATTAATAGCTTCTGGGTCTTGATCTTTTAGTTCAGCTAAAATAGGTTTGACTAGCCTGACAACATTTTTCCAGGTCAGATCTTTTTCTGGTAGGTAATCAGCTAATTCTTGCAAAGCTGCTTTTGCTTCTTTAATACTTCGATCAACTTCAGACTCATTTTCTATTGTTAAAGGAGTAGAACTACGGAGTAAATCTTGCTGAATTGCGGCAAACCCTTTACGCACTTCCTGGGTAATTTTGACGCTATATTCAGAACGCCCCTTCAGCTTTTGCTTATTAAATCCTTGTTGGGATGATGCGTATAGAGCTGGTAGTCTATTGAGGGCGTAGGTAGCTACTTCAATCGGATTAATAAACTTTTTGATATTGCTAGGAAGGCGAACAATTTGGCGATCAATTTCCTCAGAAACCAACACCTCCATGACGTTACGGTGAGTATAATCGCTTTCCGACGGGATATTTTTCATTTAATCAATTTGGCTGGTAAATGATCACTGAGCAGATAGGATACGGAATCTCAAATCCTGCCTTTTCCATATATACATAGATAATCACGATTGCCCAGAGAATACCACCGTAAAATAGCTGAAATTTACGAGAGGTTTATATTATCCCAGATTAAATTGAAAGTACCTTTATCATAAATTCAAATATAGTTAGGAAAAATACTAACTGAGTAATTAAGTAAATTTATTGAGAGCAAATTATGGACATTGTATCTGCTAGAGTATTTTGCTTCTCTCTACATCTTATGCTGTCACCATTTCTGTCAGCTCAAAGCAGTAATTCTCGATTACCGTATTGGCTAACAGGCGATCGCACATTTCATCTAGGTGTTGTTTTGCCTGTAACTCATCGTCTGCGGTTAGCTGCATTTCAATATACTTACCAATTCTAACGGACTCCACCTCGGTATAGCCCATCTGCTTGAGTCCCGACTCCACTGCCGTACCTGCTGGATCTAATACTGAAGAACGAAGAGTCACATAAATACGAGCGTGATATTTGGTAGCCATAGAAATGATTGTTCGTGATTAGGTAGAGCTATTTTCCTTCTTGATTTTATAGCTTTAGCCGTAACAAATAAATAAAATTCAGTTAGCAACCAGATACAGGATTCATTGAGAAGGAGAATTTCTACTCAATTAACTTAACGACGTAAAATAGATCTTAGGTTCGATATCTTTAGACAAACTATGAAAACGCAACGTACCCGTTCTCAAGAGCGTATTCTGACTGTACTTCAGAGTCTCAAGCGTTCTCTCTCCGCTCAAGATCTATACATCGAACTCCGTAACCGCGAACAAGATATGGGTTTAGCAACTGTTTATCGTTCCCTGGAGGCGCTCAAGCTAGAGGGTGCAGTTCAAGTACGCACTTTGGCTAATGGTGAATCTGTCTATAGTCCGATTAAAAGCGATCGCCATCATCTTACCTGCGTTAAATGTGGTACATCTATACTTATCAATAAATGTCCTGTTCATGATTTAGAAAAACAGCTCGAACAGTCCCATACCTTCAAGGTTTACTATCACACCTTAGAGTTCTTCGGTTTGTGCCAAAAATGCCATTAATAATGTTTGGCTTGAGAAAGCATATTTTGCTTGTTGTACGAGAATAAAAGAATATAGCTATGAAAACCCGTTATAAATTGACAGTCGAGGATTATCATCAGTTGATTGAAACAGGATTTTTAGACGGAAAACCAGTGGAACTTTTGGAGGGAGAATTAATTGAGATGAGCCCCGAAGGTATTCCCCATAGCTTTATTAACCGTAGCGTTGCAGATTATTTGCGAATTCTCTTAAAAGATAAAGCATTGGTTAGCGAAGCCCATCCAATTACTCTCGATAATTCTGAACCCGAACCTGATGTAGCGATTGTGCGTTTGCCTCAAGATATCTATAAACATCACCATCCTTATGCACAAGATATTTACTGGTTGATCGAGGTTTCCAATAGTACTCTTGAAAAAGATCTTCAAGATAAAACTATCACCTATGCTCGTAATAGTATTCCTGAATATTGGGTAATCGATCTGCCACATCAAAAACTCTGGATTTTTACTCAGCCAAATCTACAGGGCTATAGTCAAGCACAAGAATTTACAACAGGAAATATTTCGCCTCTTGCTTTTCCTGATATTGCGATCGCCGTTAAGAATTTACTCTTGTATTAGAATAATTACCCGCAAAACCTATTGCGAGAAGAACATTGTTTGGGAAGGTTAGGAATGTCGCCAAATTAAACGACAAAAAAAAGAGACGACTCGTTAAAGCGTCCCCAGATAGAAAGTTTGGCTATATGAACTAAAAAAACTATATTTCGAACTATATTTAACGGTTAAGATCCCGTTCGATTTGCTTGAGGTCTAATTTTACTGGTGGGGCTTTTTTGCCATTACCATCGGCAGAAACATTATTACCTTGGGGATTTTGGGCAATAACCGATTGAACTCCTTCAATAGTCGAAATCATACTGCGAGGGTCCATAAACATGACCTTGCTGCTTTCGCTGTTGCCAATCTCTTTGCCCATTTCTAGATAGTTTTGCGCCAAGAGAAACTGTAAAGCCTCACGAGCATTAGGATCGGTATTGAGCTTATCGGTAACAATTTTCATTGCTTCGGCGGTAGCTTCGGCTTTGAGGATCTGTTCCTGGCGTTCACCTTGGGCTTTGAGGATAATTGCCTGCTGTTCAGCTTCAGCTCTGAGGATAGCCGCTTTTTTCGATGCTTCAGCTTCTAACAGCTTGGCTTGGGCGTTACCCTGTGCTGAGTTAACCGCAGAATCGCGGTGTCCTTCAGAGGTAAGAATATTGGCACGTTTTTGTCTTTCTGCTGCCATTTGCAATTCCATCGAATCCTGCACGGCTTTAGATGGCATAATATCTCGCAATTCCACCCTAGTTACCTTGACTCCCCAAGGATCGGTAGCAATATCTAGCTCACGCAGAAGAATTTCATTAATTTCTGTCCGTGCAGTAAAGGTCTGGTCTAACTCTAGCTGACCCATTTCCGAACGAATCTGAGTCAAAACTAGATTTACCATGGCATCCCTAAGGTTCTCTACTTTATAAAAAGCCTTATACATATCCATAATGCGCCAGTAAACCACTGCATCGACAGTGATGCTGACGTTATCACGAGTGATACAAGATTGCGCGGGTATATCAAGAACCTTTTCTTTAATCGTATCTTTGTAAACGATTTTATCGATAAAGGGAGTAACAAAGTTCAAGCCAGGCTCCAGCTTTTTCTTGTAGCTACCTAGACTTTCAACCAAGTACTCTTCTTTTTCCTTCACAATTTTGACCGTTCCTGCCAAAGTGGAAGAACCCAATAATAATAAGACTAAAGTGAAAAACTGTCCCATAAGTAACTTCTCCTGAATATCAATTAAATATCGCTCTAGTTATACTCTTTACTTAAGATGCCCCATTATTTATTTATTCTTGATTAATCATCTTGATTGGTAAAACTATTAACGTGTTTCCCTGCTTATTGACAATGTAAACAGGTTCATTAGGAGCTATATCTCTAGTTTCATCCGCACATTTTGCTCGCCAAGAATTGCCCTCATAAATCACTCGTCCTGCGCTACCTGCTGGAATACCTCCAATTGCTGTCGCCTCTGAATCATCTCCTGTAATAGATAGCTTACGTTTGGGTGTGAATAAGCGTCGGGAAAGCAAAATTAGTCCCGTGGAAAAAAGCAGCCACAGCCCCATCAATAAAGTATATTGTGGCAAAAACCAAGAGACGACCGCCACTAGCAAGGCAGCAATTCCCATCATGAAACTGACAAAAGCAGTAGGGAAAATAAATTCCATTGAGCATAGAACCCCCGCTGCTGCTACTATGAACCAAAAAAGAATCGGGTCTGCCATAAA
>JBCCNG010000190.1:0-7748 GCA_039025955.1 Cyanobacteria bacterium P01_C01_bin.72
ATGTGCCAACCCCAGACAGTTCCAAGCTTCCGCAAAATCAGCCGCTACTTTTGTAGCATCTTCACAGGAAGAAAGCTTTTCTAAATGTCTGCCTAACTTTCCTTGGGCAAAGCCGCGATTTGTCAAAGCCTGAGCAAAATCACCGCGATGATCGAGCGCCAGATCAAACGCAGCAATAGCCGATTCATATTCTTCGGCTTTAATTAGAGTATTGCCCTCATTATAGAATTTCAATGCTTGAAAGGCGTTCCAGATCTTGGGTGCTAAAAACAACAGTCCGAGACTAAGAGGCAACACTACTAGTAGCAGCAGACGTTTGGAGGCGGAAGGTTTGGCTAAAGTAATATCTTTACTCTTGCCGACAGTAACGGCTTGAGACTTATCTGGAGGCAATTCGCCCAAGTCTTCAGTTTGGGGATTACGCAGATCTTCCATAGCTTCGTTGGCATTTTTATAGCGCTGAAGGAAGTCATTCCGCACCATTTTATCGAGAACTCGTGCCAATTCCTCGCTACAGTGAGGAGCGCGATCTCGCCATTTTATTTCTCCCGTATCGCGATCTCGGGGTAGCTGATCGGGATGAATGCCTGTAATTGCCTGAACTGCGGTCATTCCCAAAGCGTAGATATCACTGTTCAAGCGGGGATCTCCTCTTTGCTGTTCGCTCGCCATATAGCCAGGAGTACCAATGGCTACGGTTAGGACATTGCCCTGACCTTCAGTTAAGGTCATATTGGTAATTTCTTTGACTGCCCCAAAATCAATCAAAAATATCTTGCCGTCAGACTTGCGACGGATGATGTTGGAGGGCTTGATATCGCGGTGAATAACATTATTTTGGTGGACAAAAGAAAGAATTTTTAAAACATCGATCAAGAGTCGCTTAACCTTAGTTTCTTGCCACGCTTTTCCGGGAACAATTTCTGTTTGGCTGAGATCTTCTCCCTCGATATATTCTTGGACTAAATAAAACTCTTGATCTACTTCTAAATGAGCTAAAAGGCGCGGAATCTGCCGATGGTCATTTAGCTTGTACAGTACTTTTGCTTCATTATCAAAGAGCCTTCTCGCAGTTTCCAAGACGAAATCTTCGTTAGATTGAGGCTGAAGTTTTTTGACTACACATCGGGGAGGGGGATTTCCTGGAAGATGAGTATCTTCCGCTACATAAGTTTCACAAAAGCCTGTTGTTCTCAGGCAATCGATAACTCGATAGCGTCCTCCTATTAGCTCATCAGACATAAGATTTCGATCATAAAGTAAGTTTAACCAGCAAGCCCGATGGTGATAGATTTAAGGTGCCTTGTGAACTCATCGCTTCCATTTCATCTCGCCTAGAGTAAACATTATCCCTGGCGTTAGAATTTAGAAAAAGACATTGAGTGCTGAACCGTCAATACACCATCGCTGCTAATAATAGATATACAAAATATATCAAAAGATTTTTGAGAAAATATTGTCCAGCCTAAGTTTGCTAGCTTAAACCAAATTTACTTGCTGGGCAAGATAACACTTCAAACAAATATTAACTTAGTTAGCCTAGAAGACAAGAGTGGAACCCTAGATTTGAATCAACAAAACAGAATGGTTTCTCTGGAGAAAAGAGAAATAAAGTTTAAATAGAACTCAAATTGAGTTAAAAACTTCAGATGAAATTAAATTAAGAGCAAACAGCTCAACTCAGTTAATCATGATAATTCAAAGTTTACTTTTCATATGGTTACCATATGGCTATTTTACCTTGGCTATTTCCTTAACTGAATTGAGCAAAATTAATTTCTTGCCCCATGACTGATTATTGGAAGTGTTTGATGATCGCCTGAGCAAACTCAGAACATTTTAAGGGGGGATCTACTGGCGGATTCATCAATCGTGCTAAATCGTAGGTTACTTCCTGATTAGCAATCGCTTTTGCCAAGCCAACCTGAATTAAATCTGCTGCTTCTTGCCAGCCCATAAACTCTAACATCATCACTCCCGAGAGAATGACTGACCCTGGATTGATGCGATCTAGCCCCGCGTGTTTGGGCGCTGTACCGTGTGTTGCCTCAAAAATAGCGCAGTTATCGCCAATGTTTGCTCCAGGACTCATACCCAAGCCACCGACAATGGCTGCTGCGGCATCAGAAAGATAGTCACCGTTAAGATTCATCGTCGCTAAGATAGAGTATTCATCGGGACGAGTTTGAATCTGCTGAAAAATACTGTCAGCAATGCGATCGTTAACCATGACTTTGGTTTTCCACTTACCTGATCCGTGGGTATCCCAAATTTCGGCTAAAACTGCTTCTACTTCCTGGCAAATCTGAGCTTGTTTTTCGGGAGTTAGGGCATCATAGCCTGGATCAATTTTACGGGCATTGTCTTCTGCTGTCAGTTGGGGATTGGCTTCCTTATTGCTCAGAATCCAAGACTCTCGTTCAATAATACATTCAGCCCGAAACTCGCTTTTAACCAGTTCATAACCCCAATCGCGAAAAGCGCCTTCGGTATATTTCATAATGTTGCCTTTATGAACCAATGTTACCTGCTGTTTTTCAGGAGCGAGGGTGAGAGCATGTTGAATTGCTTTGCGGATTAAACGCTGAGAGCCAGTTTTACTAATGGGTTTAACGCCAATTCCTGCATCTAGAGGAATTTGTTTACTGCCGTGTTCGGGGGTGCTAGGAATCAATTCTTGATTGAGTAGATTAATCAACTTCTGACCAATTTCGTCTCCTTGCTTCCACTCGATCCCCAGATAAATATCTTCTGTATTTTCCCGATAGACAATTACCTCTAGTTTCTCAGGGTATTTATGAGGCGAGGGCGTTCCCTGATAGTAACGACAGGGGCGGACACAGGCATAAAGCTGAAATATTTGGCGCAGGGCGACATTGAGAGAACGAATTCCTCCACCAACGGGGGTAGTTAGAGGACCTTTGATCGCTATGCCATATTCTTTGATTGCCTCTAAAGTATCTTGAGGTAGATATTGATAAGTACCATACTTATCGCAAGCTTCGTCCCCAGCATAAACTTTAAACCAGTTAATTTTCCGCTTGCCATTATAAGCAGTTGCCACCGCTGCATTAATTACAGCTTCGGTAGCGGGCCAAATATCTACTCCTGTCCCGTCACCGCGAATAAAGGGAATAATCGGATTGTCAGGAACAATCGGTTTGCCTTCTTTAAAAGTAATTTTAGAACCTATAGTTGGTGCGGTAAGTTTTTCGTACATAAAACTCTAGTCAAGAACAAACTGAATATAGCTACAGTACAATTAAGTAGCCCACAATTGACAGTAACAGAATATCTTATCTGCCTTATGCTCAGACTAAACTTAAATTTTTCAGTCTCAAGCAGCATTTAAATAATCCATTGGCAATGTCTGGTGGCAAAATAACTAATAACACCTAAAAATCTCCAAAACAGCTTAAATGTCAATTCTTTAAAGAATACGAGATGAAAAAAATATTGGTAGTAGATGACGATTTGACTTTACGCAAAGTTCTGCAAAATTCATTAGAACAAAGAGGATATCAGGTAATTTCCGTCGGTTCAGGCAAAGAAGCCCTGACAAGTTTTAGTCAAGATGTGCCAGATATCATTGTCTCCGATGTTTCAATGCCTGAGATGGATGGATTTGAATTTTGTCGTCAGTTGCGATCACAGCCTTCGGGTAAGCTGATCCCCTTTATTTTTCTCTCGGCAAAAAATGAGCTGAATGATCGTGTTCAGGGTCATATTATCGGTGCAGATAGCTATCTAAGTAAGCCTTTTGAAATGAAAGAGCTGCTGGCAAATATTGAAGCTTTAATTGAGCGATCGCGGCGAGTACATGCAGAAATTGTTCACCTGATTGAGCAGCTAGCTAACCCGCAGCTACAAGACGCAGTGGTCAATACTAATACTTGGGAGATTCAGGCGAAAACCAATTCCTCCACTACCCCTAATTCTCCCCCTAAACCCCTGCCCCTGACTCCAGCGGAAGAAAGAGTTTTTTGGGAAACTATTCAAGGATATACCAACAAACAAATTAGTGAACGTTTATTTATCAGCCCCAGAACGGTGCAAACCCATCTCAGCAATATTTTGAACAAACTTAATCTAAGCAATCGCACCCAACTAGTGCGTTTTGCCTATGAGCAAGGCTATGAAAAGGTATAGTCAGTAAGATTAAGGGAAAATAGAGCAAAAGGAAAAAATATTAATCATGCGGGTTCTGTTTTTTTGTCCCGCTCGAAAAATAAGGAAATCCTGATTTAAATCTTAAATTTGGGGCATTGTCTCTCACAAAATCATGATAGGATTTCACTAATTAGTACTGAGTATAAACACTCATGGAGTTTGTTTAACAGAGTTGGTGTAGAATTCACTCAGAATCTTGAAGCTTGTTGCTCCCACAGGCACTTCACAGTAGGATAAAGACTATATGCAGGACACTAGCAGCATTAAACATGAAATCTACTCAGCATCGGCCAAAAATCAGCTCAAGATAGTCGAGCAGCTATTGAGCGATCGCGAGTCAGGTCTCAAAATTCTGCTGGATTGGATGATTGATGTCAAAGACCAGTCAAAAAACTTAGCTTTGGGTAAGGCATATCAAGCTCTCTATTCTAGTTCTAACGAAAAGATAAAAGATTTCTTAGCGCTCAATTTTCCCCAGGGAACTGTACCTTTAGATTCTGCTTTGGCAGTCAACTATGAACCATTGCAAAAGTTGCTCGCACAGCAAGATTTTCAGGCTGCTGATGTGATGACATTACAAAAAATGTGTGAACTAGCGGGGACGGCGGCAGTAGAACGCAAGTGGATCTACTTTACAGAAGTGGTTAACCTGCCTGTTACCGACCTATTGACTTTAGACCGATTATGGCTGATGTCTTCGGCAGGGAAATTTGGTTTTTCGGTACAGCGTCGTCTTTGGCTCTCGGTAGGCAAAGATTTTACGAAATTATGGACTAAGATTGACTGGAAATCTGGCAATACCTGGACTCGTTATCCCACGGAGTTTACCTGGGATCTATCTGCTCCTCAAGGTCATTTGCCTCTTTCTAATCAGTTACGGGGTGTGCGAGTGATTGATGCTATTTTTTCTCATCCAGCCTGGACGCAGCAAGATTAGGCAACTTTACATTGAACATTTAGCATTGAACATTCAGCATTTATACGGTTCACTCGTTAGAAATATTATCGAGGGGAGCAGAAAAGCCTGCCGCTGCATCAAATTACGGCAAATTTAACAGCTTAGGCTAAAAATGTTTGTTTGGCTAGTTTTTGGGGAACTTTATAACTAGCAGCCTAAAAACACGCTGACACTTGACTAAGTAATCTCAAAGTTAGGACAAAACTAATATTTGGCGTGACGCTGCATAACAATTATTAGATGCAGAATTTAAAGACTGCAAAGATAAACAATAACTTTTATTAAAAACTATTAACACTCCCTAGAAGCAGTCGATTTAGGATTGTCAGTTAACAATATGGCTAAACCAAAAAACCAACTTTTTTGCCGTTTGGATGGTACTACTCTTGTCGTTAGACAGGAACAAAGAGCGGCAGTTCTGAATGAACTAGGCTTGATGAGCTCAGAAGCCTTACCAATTCTGGAGGAAACCACTCAAAAAGCAGCCAGCTTTTCTAACGCGCCCATTAGTATTTTCGGTTTAGCGGTGGAGGATAAACTATGGTTCAAGTCAGCAGTTGGCTTATCAACCATTGACTATACTAATCAGTTGGCGACTCAAAGAAAAATATCGCTCCATGAATCTTTTAGCGTTCACGTGATTGATAGTCGCCAAGCTTTGTCGATTACTGATACTCTCAAGCATGCGGTTTTTACTGAAAGTGTTTTGACTCAGCACTATGGCATTAAAGCCTACTTAGGAGTTCCTTTAATTAACGCTGCTGGAGTTTGCATTGGTACATTGGAAGTGATGGATTGGGTAGTCAGAGAGTTTGACAATCGTGATCAGGAACATTTGATTTTACTGGCTCAACATTGTTTGGGTGTGCTGGAGCAAAAGCAAAAATCCTGGGCTCAGTTAGACAGATCACCAACTCATTCTGGTCAACTTTTAGCGGCTACCTCATCCCTATATAAGACTACTGGAGCAGAACCCAAAACAAGCAGTTTGGATGCCACTAAAACCAGTCCCATCAAGCTCAAATTACTTTCACAGTTAACTCAAGAGTTAAAAACTCCCCTAACTTCTGTGATTGGCATGGCAAGCGTACTGCATCGAGAAGTATATGGACCTCTGAGCGAAAAGCAAAAAGAGTATCTAGAAATTATTCATGATAGTGGTCAAAACTTAATTTCTTTGGTAGATGAGATTGTTAGTCTGGGGGTTTTAAGCGATCGCAGCGCCGAAATTAATCCGACTAAGGTAGACGTTGATATGCTGTGTCAGCAGGTGATTAGTAGCCTCAAGGATCTTTCTAAGCAATATCAGCAAATACTCTGTTTTTCCATCGAGCCTGGTAATCGAATTTGGGTTCTGGATAAAGAAAAGATTCGCCAAGCTGTCTACTATCTAATCGCCAGTGTTTTAGAAATGTCTGAGCCTGGAGGAGAAGTCAAAATTCACGTCTCGCAACGCAATCAAGCATTAAATATTGCCGTAGGCATTTCTCATCCTTGGCTAGGAAATGATTTTGCGGAGAGTAAACTTCATTCCCATGCTGTAACTCAAGCATTAGATCTAAATCGACACTTGCAAAGCGATCGCCAAACAATAACTATCAATCCGATTGTCCCCAATAGCCATCAGATTTTGACCTCTGCTGCTCTGATGATGACAATTGAGAAAAAGAATACCTTAGCGAAAAATACCAACAAAATTCCCCGCGATATCTTGGGTTTATTATTTTGCTGTCACTTGGTCGAACTACATGGAGGAAGACTGGTGGTGCAGGGTTCTCCCAGCTCAGGCTATCGCTATGTCATGCAAATTGCTCCTCCCAAATCAGCCCCGAAATAAAGCGGAGTCGCTTAAGGGGGAACTAAATTCTGGATTCTGGGAAAACGTGGTTTAGGATATTAAAGTTAAATTCAATATCTAATCATCTGATCCATGAAATCGGTTTGGTCAATTATCACCCTCTCAACTCCAACCTTGAGTAAGTGGCAACAGGGAAGCTATCTTCATCGATTATCTGGCTGGCTGGCAGATTGGCGGTTGGGTAGTTGGTTATGGCAATGGTCAGAAGGGATTGGCGCTATTCTGATTGCGATTCTTTTCTTGCTTGCCCCTTATGTCTCAACTACTTTGATTGGGGTCTTGCTAATGGCGATCGCCGCTTACTGGCTGCTGACTATTCTCTGTGCCGAGGAACGAATTGTCATTACTCCAGTACATGGACTGGTTTTTTTATATTGGGGTGTGGCAACTGTCGCTACGGCTTTTTCCCCAGTCAAGCAGGCTGCTTTTAATGGTTGGATAACTTTGACCCTGTATCTAATTTTGTTTAGCTTTGCTGCCCAAATTTTGCGCTCCCCTAAGCTTTGTAACCGAATTATTACTGGCTATCTGTTAACTGCTTTGGTCGTTAGTGCCTACGGTGTACGTCAAGAATTTTTCGGTGTACAGCAGTTGGCTACCTGGAATGATCCCCGATCTGCCCTGGCTAACGATACGCGGGTTTATAGCTATTTAGGGAATCCTAACCTACTGGGGGGCTATTTACTACCAGCGATCGCTCTCAGCGTGGCGGTAATTTTTATTTGGCAGGGATGGCTACCAAAAGTTTTAGCCCTGATCATG
>JBCCNG010000191.1:0-7716 GCA_039025955.1 Cyanobacteria bacterium P01_C01_bin.72
ACGGAATAAAGGCAAAAAATCGGGAGTGCGAATAACCACAGGGCCCATACCGAAGGCGATAAAGAGAATTCCCCATAGCGGCGACATAATTAGACCCCACTGCCAAGCAATTACCTGACCCTCTTGGCGCGGAATCACAGCTACGCCTAAAATTACCCCGCCGACAATTGAGCTAATCAAAGTCAAGATCCACTGCTCTTGAGGCAAACCAGGTACTGCGGTACAGCCATTTTTCAGTAGACATCCTTTAACTGATTCTAAAGCTTCAACGATCGCATTATTTTCTCCATGCTCGCGAATATAGTACATGTTGCCAAAGCGAGTTTGTAACTCAATCCAGAAGTTACGCGGCAGTAATTCATAAACATCATCACCAATACTAAAAGCCAATAGATTCCCGCCTCTACTATCAGCCACTAGCAAAATACTTTTATCATCTAAACCCCAGAATTTTTTGACTGCCCGACCAGGAGAACGGTCGTATTGGGTCAAAACTCGCATTTTCCAGCCTGTTTCCGCTTCAAACTGTTCGAGATTTTCAATTAGGGATTTTTCCTGCAATTCTGGCAATAAGTTGGCTAAATCTACTACTGGAGTGACTTCTTCTGGTAATAATTCTGGATTGTTAACTGCTAATGCAGGAGGAGCTAACCAAGTGACTAGAACCAGTAAACAAGCCCCTAACATTAATAGAGATCGCTGGATTAACTTATTCGCCATGACTGTTTGATTTAAAAAATTATTGGTATGCAAATTTCGGCTTTATAAAAGTGCGCTTATTTTTCGTTACATTTATTTACCTTACTTTAAGATTATCAGCTATTAGTATTGCTGGACACAAGGAAATAGGAAAAAAATTGTTAAATAAACCGCGTCTAGTTTGAGCGTGGGGTGTGGCGAAGCAGCATTCTTTGAAGACATATCCTTGACCGAAGAGAATGCTAAAGCATACCGCTTCGCATATACTATTAGAATAGGACAATGCGCTTTTGTGCCTGCGCTTTAATCCACCTGCTTTCGACTCGCTGGAGTTCTTTTTGCAGTTAAATCCAAGGGTAATTTTTTTGATGAAGCTGCGTCGATAGTATCTTTGGTTTTGGGACTACGCCATACTTTCCAAGCGGCTTTTGCCCCCGCCACCAAGCCACGACTGTTAACCTGTACCTGCTGCACCTGCTGTTTCGCAGTTACCAATCCTCGATCAAGTTGCTGCACTACTCCTGTAGCATTGCTGATCCCCTGATTAAGGTCTTCAGTTAATTCTCCTACCTCTTTTCCTGTCAGACGAATCGCTTCTAAAGTAGGCGGAAATTCTCGATTAAGAGTATCAAATAGTTTTTCGGCGCTACGAGCTGCTCTACCCACTTCTTGTAGGGTAGGAATGGTTACTAACAGCACTGCAAATAGGCTAAAAGACACTAGCAGTAGAGAAAGTCCTAGCCAAAATAAGGGGTCTATCATAAAAATTGAGCAGTCAGCATCCTCTAATTTTAAAGGCGATCGGTCATGGTGGAGTTTAAATCTTCTTCCCTCTCATCTAATCCGCTCGATCTAGTTGCTGCCCGAGTCGTTTCTATCCCTGCGGCGATCGCTAATTTTAATCGATCTAAAGTACCTTCCCAATTGTCTAAGGTACTCTCAGAAAGACGATCTGCCTGTAGCTGGATACTAGTAGTGAGATCTTCGGCTAAGTCGGGGAGAGCATCAGCCGACTTTTGAATCACTTTTCTGGTTTCTTTACCAGTTCGTGGCGCAATTAGTAAGCCAACAACAGCACCAACGGCACTACCGATCATTAATCCGCTAAGAAAAACTCCTGCTGAATTCTGCTTGGACATAAAGTATCTCCTGGGGGCATTTGATTAATTTAAGCTTATCAGTAGAATAGTTTCAATTATTTACTTTCAATACATCCAATGCAACTTTATTGCTTCTGTTCAGCCAAGAGTTTAAATTTACTGTCAGAGGTACAAAGTCTACACAATTTTTTCTTCGGGAAAAGTCTCGTTGAACTCTTCGATCAGCTCATCCAATTCTTCTAGGGCTTGATCAACATCAATTCTTAACGTCCCTAGATTAGGTCTTTCCAAAAGTTCGACTAGAGAATCTCGCTTTGAGTTCATTTGTACAATTGTTGCCTTGATCTCTACTTTATCCATAATTTTGTTTTTACCGAGTATCCATTAGCTCTAGAATAAACAATATCAATAAATATAAACAAGTTTTTAAATATGTTGCGGAAAATACCATTAGCTGCGGTTGGTTTAACAGTGGGAGGAATTTTAACAGTTGTCGGCTTTTATGCCTATGCAGTCGGCATGAACACACTTAATTTGGCAGGATTTTTCTATGGAATTCCTTTGCTATTGGGTGGATTGGCTCTTAAAGCATCAGAATTAAAACCAGTTCCTTACACCGTTGAAACAAGTCCTGAAGTCAAACAACTACGAGAGCAGGCAACGGAAACTCAAGAGCAGTTGCGTAAAGACGTAACTCGCTTTCGCTATGGACAGGAAGCTCATCTAGACGACTGTTTAGAGAAATTTGGTCTTAGCCCTACAGATGAGGAAAGACCAATACTATCGGGTATCCAAGAACAGTCGCGAGAGGGGGCCTATACTTTATTGATGGAATATTACTCACCGTTTTTCTCTCTGGAAGATTGGCAGGAAAGACACGCTCAAATTGAAAAGTTTTTTGGTCCAGGTATTAAAGCCGAAATTACTCAGCCAGAAGAGTCTCGTATTGATGTCGCTTTGATTAAGTCTTAGGGTACAAATTCCCTTGATTTGCCACATGTAGCAGGGAGGCAGGAGATATAGAGGCTTGGTAGGACAATTACTATTTTCTTACCTTGTTCATACTTTGAAATGCTGTGGCGGAATTGTAACCTGAAGATGAATTTATTTTGGTCTAGTTAAAAATAGCTAGTTCTAACAATAAGTTTGGCTGAATCTTAGTTCCCAATTTAAATTTGAGAGTTTCAGTTTATTTTCCGTATTTTTGCAGGTGTTTTAGTGTTCTCTTATTTTGCCTACGGTTTAAACATTTGTTCTGATCTTGCTTTGCCAGAATTTCAGGCGGTGGATTTATCTCATTGCGACCTCAAGATTACTCTGGATCAGACGGTTCAAGTTAGTGATTTGCTGGCAGATGATCTATTAAACAAGGCTGCAACAATTCAGTTAAGCCGTACAAAAGCGATGGTTTATGTTCGAGGGACGGGGATATTCATCGTCGAAAATGGTGATCGCGTGAAGATCATTCCTGATGGTCAACCGCCCGAACTTTTGCTTCGCTTTTATTTAGTGGGAACAGTTTTAGCGATCGCTCTTTATCAACGTAATTTTCTGGTACTTCATGCCAGCGCCGTTAAAATCAACGGTGGTGCAGTGGCTTTTCTGGGAGTATCGGGGGAAGGTAAATCTTCTACCGCTGCGGCTTTTGTCACCCATGGTTATGGCTTAATTACCGATGATGTTGCGCCCATTAATTTTGCCACCGATCCCTGCACCATCAATCCTGGTTTTCCCCAAGTGAAGCTGGGTGCAGCAATGGCTCAAGCTTTAGGCTATGAATATGAGAGTCTTCACGCAGTGCATACATTTAAAGAGAAACGTGCTTTGCAACCATGGCAAGGTTTTAGTCTCGATCCTGTTCCCCTCAAGCGCATTTATGTTCTCCATACAGCGAACGAATTAGCGATCTCACCCCTCAAAGCTTCTGCGGCGGTAACAGAAATAGCGCGTCATTCTCGCCCGACAACTCTTTACCATTCTGGAGACGCTAATCACTTCTTTCAGTGTGCCGACTTGGTGAAACGTAACCAGGTCTGTCGTTTGAGCCGCCCCAAAGATTTTAGTTCAATACCAGATTTGATTCAGTTAGTCGAACAGGACTTATCTGAGATGAGCGCTGCTAATTCAACCGTTGTCGTTCAATGAGGTAGAGGAGGCAAGACAAGATTTAGTGTATTTTCAGAAGATTTAGTCCGAATAATTACTTCTTCCTCACTTTTAACTCACTCTGAAACTGCTAAGGCTCGTAGTAGTGTTGTAGGCATGAATTTAATCAGTCCGTGACGGGCAACATAGCTTAAACATTGATTCATTAGGTTCTAGCTAGTTTAGTTCAATTCAGCACTTTAGTGTTTCTGAAGGAGTGTAAGTGATGAGTGGAATTATGGGTATTTATTACCCCGACCATCAGCCTGTAAAGTCCGATCACCTTAGAGGAATGCTGGACATACTGGCACATCGAGGTAAAGATCGAGCAGCTGTATGGTACGAAAATTCTATTGGTCTGGCACACCGTATGCTCTGTACTACTCCTGAATCTTTACTGGAAGAGTTGCCGTATTGCGATCTCTCTCAAGGTTTGGCGATTACTGCCGATGCTAGGATTGATAATCGTCAGGAGTTAATTGACTGGCTAGAGCTAAAGGATGTTCCCTCGGATAATGTAACCGATAGCCAAATTATCTTGGCTGCATATCAAAAATGGGGTCGAAATTGCCCTCAGAAGTTGCTGGGAGTCTTTGCTTTTGCCATTTGGGATGAGCGCCAACAGCAGCTTTTTTGTGCGCGGGATTTCTTTGGAATCAAACCTTTTTATTACCACCATAGCAGGCGGGTTTTTAGCTTTGCTTCGGAGATTAAGGCTCTATTTTGTGTGCCAGAAGTTCCCCAGCGCTTAAATGAGCTAAGGATAGGGCAGTATCTAATTAGCAATTTGGAAGATAAACAAATTACTTTTTACCAAGATATTTTGCGTCTGCCCCCTGCCCACAGTCTGACCATAAGCAGCCAGGGCTTAGTAACTCAAAAATACGGTAGTCTTGACCCAGAATATGAGCTAAAGTTAAGCTCTCCAGGAGAATATGCCGAAGCTTATCAAGCAATGTTTAGACAGGCGGTTGATCGTCGTCTGCGTAGCTATGGAACTTTAGGTTCAATGCTCAGTGGTGGTCTAGATTCCTCTTCTATCTGCTGTATGGCACTGGATTTGTTAGAGGATAGCGATCGCAAGCTACACACTTTCTCAGGAATTTTTCCTGGCTTGCCCGAAGCAGATCGTCAGTATGCCGATGAACGGTTTTATATGGATCAGGTGCTTGAAAGTGGTAATTTTATCTCCCATCAGGTTAGAGGGGATCTTCTGAGTCCGTTGTACCAACAGGAGCAAATTTTTGCTCATACAGATGAATCCTACATGGGACCCAACTACTATCTTAACTGGGCGCTCTATGAGCAGGCAGCCAAACAAGGGGTGCGGGTTTTGTTGGACGGCATAGATGGTGATACAACCGTATCCCACGGCTTTGAATTCTTTGCTGAATTTGCCCGTCGTGGTAGGTGGCTGCGGGTAATTAGGGAGGCGAGACAGTATGCTCGTAGAATGCGATCGCAGCATGTTTCTTCCTTGGCTACTTCTGTAGTCTGGAAACTGGCTATTTTGCCCCAATTTCCCGATTTTGGGCGAGTCTGGCAACAGATTAGGGGCAACAATCCTTGGTACGATGCTAGCTTGATAAACCCTGATTTCGCCCGCAGATTAAATCTCCCGCAGCAGGTTAGGCAGCTAGAAAAAAGCCCTGTACCCAATCATACGGCAAGGCAAAACCATTGGCACGCCATGAATATCGGTATCCATCCCTATGTTCTAGAACTGGCAGATAAGGGGAATAGTGCGATGGGAATCGAGCCACGCTATCCTTTTTTTGACCGCCAACTGGTAGAGTTCTGTCTATCTGTACCTGTGGAATATAAGTTTCACCATGGTTGGACAAGATACTTGCCCCGCGTTGGCATGAAGGGTATTTTACCCAAGGCGATTCAAAGCCGTATGTCTAAAGCTGATGTGGGTCGTAACTTCAAACGGAAGCTAATTCGAGAGGAACAGCAAACTTTAACGAGATTGTTGGCAGATCCTCAGACGATTGCTCCCTATGTAGACATTGCTAAGCTCAAGGCTAGCTATCAGAAATGTCAGTCCAGCCAAGGCAGCGATGACGACATTTTTTGTCTCTACACCACAGTTAACTTATTCCTGTGGCTCAAACAGTTTGATTAATTCAGGTGTGATTTTTATATTATTAGTATTTTTATTAGCCTAGCGTTTTTATAGCGAAATTTTTACAGAAGGTGTTATCACACCAAATAAACAAATACAATTCGTGAGGAGCGACAAAATGACTAGAAAAAGCTGGAGTACACCTACTTTGACTGCTTACGGTTCAGTAGAACAGCTCACTGAGCAAGTTACTGTTTCTAAAGTCCCTGGAAGTGGCGATACTATCACCATTACTGTTGTAGGTGTTGGTGATGTTGCTACTGTTGTAGGCGCTGGAAGTATCAATACGGTAACTATCGGTAGTTTCTAAATCCTAGTCGACAATCAGTTTTTAGCTGATTGATGGGCAAGGACGGTCATCGGTAAATCGATGGAGAATTATTTGACCGATAGCTCACACATCTGGTATCAACCCGATCGCCCTTGCCTATTGATGAGTTTAGTTTAAATCTTTTGGTTTGCGCTACCTACCTTAGTAAACAGACAACTAAATTTATAAATTTAAATTAATTTAGCCTAGGGTATTTATTCAGCCAGAGAGAAGTTTTTAGCTTATGATTTATTGGCGACAAATTTTATTTTGCTGGAATCTTTTTCGTCCTTGTCTTTGCTCAAGAGAGCAGTCCCAGTTCATGCAGCTCAAGTTTTTACCCCAACTTATTTTTACTGTATCGTGTCTTGTGGCGATCGCTTTTTGGTTGGGTCACAATAGCCCTAGAACCGAATTTGCAGCGGTTAGGTTGGGCAATCCTCTGGCTGGTGATGGTAAAACGGGGCGCGCTCTCAATGTCTGGGATCTTCAGGTGTTTGACGGCAAAGTTTATCTGGGCGGTGGTGATACTACTAGAAATGCGGGACCAATTAATGTCTGGGCTTATAGTCCTGCGCGTCAATCTTTTATCAAAGAAACCACCGTTGCGGAGGAGGCAATTCTGCAATACAAGGTAATTGATGATCAGCTATACATCCCTGCTGCCGATCCTCGGGGTAATGATAACAGTAAATTTTATCGCCTAGCAGCAGGTGGAACATGGGAAAAGTTTGCGGATCAAAGTCTGAAGCTAGCCCATGTTCGCGACTTAATTAAGTTAAACAACAAGCTGCTGCTAGTAGGTAATAGTCGTCCTGAAATTAAAGAGCAAGAGATTGTTCCAGGAGCAGTAATTACTGACTCTAATCAAGTAAATTTTCGTCCTGTCCAGGTAGACAATTTACCCGACACGGGCAACGTAACTTTTTTAGGATTTGACTGGTTTTTTACTGTATTTGCCTTCCAAAATAAGATTTTTGCTCTTAATGCTTTCTTGCGAGATACTGGTGGCTATCCTGGGAGTATTGCTGTTTATGATCCACAAACGGAAAGGCTGGCACTGGATTTTAATTTGGGTAGTGAAGAGTTTATTCCTCAAGCAAATATTGATCAGGAAAATGGTAAATATGGAGTCGATACCATCTATCAAATTTGGCAGCCTCTAGTGTATCAAGATCACTTAATTTATACTGCTAGATCCTTTTCTAATGCAGTAAATCTCCGAAAAGCCGAGCAGCTATATTTTAATTCTCTGGGTGTTTATTTAAAATCTGCTTGGGGAAAATCCCCTTCAGAGATTGATTTGCCCCATCAGTCTATTGGCGAGGATCTAC
>JBCCNG010000192.1:0-7706 GCA_039025955.1 Cyanobacteria bacterium P01_C01_bin.72
CCAGGGACATCTTTACAAAGAAAACGGGCATAAAAACGAGTGTTGATCGCGCTGAGAGGAGTAAGCTGCTGAAAATGGTCGTGTGGGCAACTTAACATCGGATCAAGCTGCTGATTTGTCTGACTACTCAGCAAAAAACCAGCTATGTTGACCACATCGGAAACAACCGCGCTAGCTGTTGCCCCTTTCCCCGCACCAGGTCCATAAAGCATCACCTGCCCTAAAGGATCTCCTTCTACTAAGATAGCGTTATTAACCCCATTAACGTTAGCTAAGGGATGAGCTTGAGAAACCAGCGTCGGATGGACTCGCACCTGAAGGGAATCTACCTTAGGATTGGCTTTAGCGATCGCCAGTAGCTTAATCACAAAACCCAAATCATTGGCATAGCTAATATCGGTAGCGTTAACCTGCCGTATACCTTCACAGGCAATTTCGTCCCGCTTAATTCTGCCGTTAAAAGCGATCGCCGCCAAAATAGCTATTTTATCCGCTGCATCATGACCATCAACATCGGCAGTGGGATCAGCTTCGGCATAGCCTAGCTTTTGTGCTTCGGCGAGTACTTCAGCAAAATCTGCTCCTTTTTGAGTCATCTGAGTCAAGATGTAGTTGGTCGTGCCGTTAATGATGCCAATAACAGTTTGAATTCGATTTACTCCTAAAGACTGCTTCAGTGGCTTAATCACAGGAATGCCGCCCCCTACCGCAGCTTCCAATAACACGTACACCCCTGCTTGGTTTGCCGCAGTCAAAATTTCTGCTCCATGACGAGCAATCACTGCTTTGTTAGCGGTGACGATATGCTTACCGTGTTTTATTGCCTGGAGAATGAGCGATCGCGACGGTTCTAATCCCCCCAATAATTCCACGACAATTTTTATTTCAGGATCGGTGACGATAGATTCAAGATCTGTGGTTAAGACTCCAGTTGGTAGCTGGGGCGATCTGGGTTTATCGAGCGATCGCACTCCTACCTTAGCTATTTCAATTCCCTGCAACAGACTATTGCGCCCTGCGGGATCTAAAAGAATCTCTGCTGTTCCTGTACCGACTGTGCCATAACCCAGTAAACCAATCTTCAAAGCCACAACTTATACCCTGACTGTAATTGCACGAAGTAAATGCCAATCCATCATATCAGGAAGGGGTTGGCTTCATCGGCTAAAGTTGAATTTTGATCTTGAGATTATCTGTCGGTAATACGAATTTGATAGTTATTGTTGGTATTGACTTGATAAGAACCAACCCAAACTTTGTATGCTCCTTCCTGCCACTGTCCTTCGATCATCGGGTTAGCAGAGCTATAATCATCATTACACCAAACACCACCAGAACCCTTGATTAGCAAGGTAGTATCAATAGGACTTGCTACTTCTAACCGCATAAACTCCAGGAAAGATTCGATCTGCAATAAATGATTCGGTTGAGAATCTACATAGCCATCACAATATCCTGTGGCAGTTTTTCTGGTCTGGGCAATTTCTGCCGTTTTAATCTTGCCCCTGCTTGTTCCCGTAGCGGTTAGGGGTTGAGCCAGGGGACTTTGACCAATTTTGATAACATTCTGAGCGAAGACTGGTTGATTGGCGAGAACAATGGTTATGCCTAGCCAAAAACTAGAAAGCTGGAGCAATATAGAATTGTTTTTAAAATTACAGGGAAAAAGAAAAATATGTCTAGCACAATCTCTAGAAATTAGTCTGGAACGCAACTTGAGTATAGCTTGTATCACTTATTATTAAAGACGATTAATAGATTGAGCAACGAACCTAGTGCCAGAACTATTATTAGTTACTCTGTTCTAATATAAGTCAGCTTTTTAAAAGTCGAAAGAGTCTAGTCATAAAACCGCTACGCCGTAGCTATAAGCTATTAATATAAGTAATATACAAGAGCTTACAGCTTAAGGCTTAGGGCTTACAGCTTTTTTAAATTAACCAGAAATTTTACTCAGAGTTTGCTGCAGGCGAGTCTTGTCTTCACCCTGTTGATTGAGCAGTAGCCAGGTTTGGGTCAGATCAGGGCCATGTAATTCTCCTGTTAAACTAGCTCTGAGCGATCGCATTACTAAACCCTTTTTCACCTTTTGGCTTTTGGTCACTTGCTTGACCAGGGCTTTGGCATCTTCTGCTGAGATACCGTCAGCACTATTAATTCCCGCAACAATCTCGCTGATGACTGCCGCTACTCCCTCTTGCTGGAGTAAATCCATTGCTTCCGCCGCATATTCAACCTCGTTGGAAAAAAGATGCTCGTTTCTTTAATGACATCGGTTAAACGATTTAGAGTTGGTGCAGTCAGAGAAGTTAAGTGTTCTAACCAAGCACGGTCTTTGCTGTCAACATCAAAACCTGCCTCTTGCCAGTAGGGAATTAAAAGATCTGTTAGCTGATCAGCGGGCATCTCATGGAGATATTGGCTATTAATCCAGTCCAATTTATCCCAGTCAAATTTTGCCCCTGCTTTATTGACTCGTTCTAAATCAAATTCTTGAGCGGCTTCTTCAAGGGTGAAAATCTCTTTAGTAGAATCGGGGAAAGTCCAGCCTAATAAGGTCATGTAGTTAACTAACGCTTTGGGCAAGAAACCCATTTTGCGGAAGTCATCGATTGAAGTTACCCCGTCCCGCTTGGAAAGCTTCTTGCCATCCTGATTGAGAATTAAAGGACTGTGGGCAAAGACAGGGACATTTGCACCTAAAGCCTCATAAAGCAAAATTTGTTTGGCTGTGTTGGCAATATGATCCTCACCACGAATTACATGGGAGATTTGCATATCAATATCGTCTACAACTACCGCCAGGTTGTATAGTGCCTGTCCATAGAGTTCATCTCCTGTGGCAGCCCTAGCAATTACCATATCACCCCCCAGGTCACCACCCAACCAACTGACAGAACCGCGAATTGAATCTTGCCAGACAATTTGGCGATCGCTATCAATTTTGAAGCGAATTACAGGCTTGCGCCCTTCTGCCTCAAATGCGGCTATCTCTTCTCTACTGAGATGACGATGACGATTATCATAACCAGGGGCTTTATTCATCGCCTTTTGGGTTTCCCGCATTTCGTCTAGTTCAGCTGAACTACAGTAGCAGGGATAAGCTAAACCTTGATCGATTAGAGTTTGTACTGCCTGTTGATACTTATCTAAACGCTCAGTTTGAAAAAATGGTCCTTCATCCCAATTGAGTCCTAGCCATTCTAGCCCCGACTTGATATTCTCCGTAAACTCAGGACGAGATCGCGCTGCATCTGTATCTTCAACGCGGAGAACAAAAGTTCCCTGATGGCGATGAGCATATAGCCAATTAAACACCGCTGTCCGCGCCGTACCAATGTGTAAATTACCAGTTGGTGAAGGAGCAATCCTTACTCTAACACTCACAAAATACCTCTTACTCTGAAACTAATTTTTTATTTCTGTGCGGCTTTCTATTGTAGCGATATTGAGTAACTCAACCCAATGACTTGTAGGTATTTCCCCTGAGTCTCATCCTTGATAAGTCAATTTTTTGTTTACTCAAGCTATTTTTTCCGTAATTAACTATCGATGGTGCAAATACTAGCCGCATCTTTAATATTGATGACGGTGATGCCGCAAAGACGATTGACGTTTCTTTGAGCCAACTTACCCTTGCTAACGGTGCAACTACCGAAGCAGGGGACGCTATTGTTAATCAGTAAAATTTAGTCATTGTAGACAGTACCGTTACTGGCAGTACCGCCCAAAATCGCGGTGGCGGTATTTATAATCTGGGCGACCTAACAATTAAAAACAGTATCATTAGCAAGAATAGAGCCAACGAAGGTACTGGTGGCGGTATTGTTAGTGCGAGAAATCTAACTATCGAAGACAGCATTATTCGCAACAACTTTGCTGTCTATGCTGGTGGTGGTGTTTCCAATGATAGTCAAGCGGTAATTTCCAATACTTTGATTGAGAACAATAGATCCGATGGCGATGGCGGCGGCATCTTAAATCTCGATACTTTAGCAATTAGCAATATGTTTAAAGCTTGGTGACACCAGGCTTTTTTTTGTTGAATTTTTTTTGTTGAATTTTGCTGGAGCTATAACTGTAATGGCGATCGCTATTCCCTATAAAAGCCGTCAGTCATAGGGTTCACAGTAGTAAATACTCAAAGCCAACTTAATCTTTTTTAATAATTGTGCTATATTACTTAGGAAAATTGGGACTCTATAGCTTTTGACATCTGAACATCTTAATTAGTTGTTAAGACATGCAGCTACGTCTGATGATTTACTGCTGGTTGAAACAGAGAAAAGTAGAGTGCTGTAAGACTAGATAAACTAGATAAAAAGGTGAGCTGAGTAACTAGAGATACTGCTGCTGAAGGCATTCCCGATAGCAGCTTCGCGGTTCGCTAATACTCTGTGAGGCTGCGGTAGAATTTACCCTACATACCTTTTTTCCCACAGTAATCTAACTAAACTAAAGGATTTTATGAATACGCAAGTTATCACTAAAGAAAAAACAAGCAAGCAAGATTACAAAGTAGCGGATATTTCTCTGGCAGATTGGGGCCGCAAAGAAATCTCGATTGCTGAAGGTGAAATGCCTGCGCTAATGGCAATTAGATCTAAATATAGTCAGACCAAACCTTTGCAAGGTGCGAAAATCATCGGCTGTATTCACATGACGATCCAAACAGCAGTGTTGATCGAAACTCTAATTGAACTTGGTGCTGAAGTACGCTGGTCTTCCTGCAATATTTTCTCCACTCAAGATCATGCAGCAGCAGCGATCGCCGCGGCGGGTATTCCTGTCTATGCTTGGAAAGGCGAAACTGAAGAAGAATATATCTGGTGTATTGAGCAGACTTGCCATGCTGCCGATGGCGAACTTTGGGATGCCAACATGATTCTAGATG
The DNA here is from genome assembly GCA_039025955.1 of Cyanobacteria bacterium P01_C01_bin.72. Classification (GTDB taxonomy): domain Bacteria; phylum Cyanobacteriota; class Cyanobacteriia; order Cyanobacteriales; family Xenococcaceae; genus Waterburya. The sequence goes on from JBCCNG010000192.1 coordinate 4,895, forward strand.
ATGGTGGCGACTTGACTGGTCATATCCACGAAAAATATCCGCAAATGCTGGCTAGCATCCATGGTGTTACTGAAGAGACTACTACTGGTGTTCACCGTCTTTGGGAAATGCTTGAAAATGGCGAGTTGAAAATTCCTGCGATCAACGTTAATGACGCTGTGACTAAAACCAAAAACGACAATAAATATGGTTGTCGTCACAGTCTCAATGATGCTATCAAACGCGGTCTAGACCACCTCATGGCTGGTAAGAAAGCTTTGGTAATCGGTTATGGTGATGTTGGTAAGGGTTCTGTAGCTTCACTCCAGCAGGAAGGCATGATCGTTAAGGTTGCTGAAGTAGATCCAATCTGTGCAATGCAGGCTTGTATGGATGGCTTTGAAGTTGTATCTCCTTATATCAACGGTGTTAATGACGGTACTCCTGAGAGCATTAACAAAGAGCTACTGGGTTCTCTAGATATGATTGTTACTGCTACTGGTAACTTTAATGTTTGTGACTCCAACATGCTAACTGCTTTGAAAAAAGGCGCTGTAGTTTGTAACATTGGTCACTTTGACAATGAGATCGACACAGCCTTTATGCGTAAGGAATGGCGCTGGGAAGAGGTTAAGCCTCAAGTACACCAGGTTTACCGCAGCAACGATCCTCAAGATTTCTTGCTTCTGCTTTCCGAAGGACGTTTGGTTAACTTGGGTAACGCTACTGGACACCCTTCTAGAATTATGGATGGTTCTTTTGCTAACCAAGTGCTGGCGCAAATGTTCTTATATGAGCGTAAATTTGCTGATAAATCCGATGCGGAAAAAGCACAAGCAATTACTGTAGAAATTCTACCTAAGCACTTAGATGAAGAGGTTGCTCGTTATATGGTTGCTGGTTTTGACGGCGTAATTACTCAGCTAACAGAAGAACAGGCTAAGTACATCAACGTACCTCTGAATGGACCTTTCAAAACTGATGCTTATAAATATTAAGCCAGTGTTATGGGATTGGTTTGAAGCTAGTTTAATTTCTCGTAGCTGTTAGCTATTAGCTTTTATACTAGCCAAACATTCTAATTAGACATTTATTTTATAAGGTGGGCATTTGCTCACCTTTTGCTTTAAGGTTGTTTGTTAATCTGTGCAAAATATTCTTTAAACAATTTTTTACTTTAAAATGGCAAAACTTTCTATAGAATTGAATCGCTATTTTTTTGCAGAAGCTAGAAACGAAAAAGTCACTTTAGCCGAGATATTCAGCCTAACCGAAGAGCGTATATTTGGATTCTTATTAGCCATTTTATCTCTACCGTCTGCTTTGCCTGTTCCTGCTCCTGGATACTCTGTTCCTTTTGGAATTGCTATGTTTTTCTTGGCTATTCAGCTAGCTGTTGGTCGCGATCGCCCTTGGCTACCAGAGAAATTTCTTAAGGGTTCAATGAAGCTAGAGACAATTCAAAAGTTTGTCAAAATGGGAACTCCTTGGGTAGAGAGAATAGAGAATGTTACTAAACCACGGGTAGCTTATCTCTGTACTAGCTTACCTGGAAGAGTGACCTTAGGAACCGCGATCGCCTTAATGTCAATTTCGATGATGATTCCCATCCCAGGAACAAATACTTTACCAGCGATCGGCATTTTTGTAATTGCCTTTGGGTTACTAGAAGACGATGGCTTGGTCTGTATTGCTGGCTTGTTTATTTGCTCTCTAGGTGCGGCTTTAACCACATCAATTTTAGTTTTTGGCAAAGTAGCGGTCGAAAGATTTATCGACTTAATTAAAGATTATGCCGTTAATTTGATCTGATCTATAATTGAGTAAACTCTAACATGGATTAAGGTTAACCTTGATGGCGATTTGCGAAGCATAGCCGCCCTAAAGGATACCGCTTCGCACTTGTCCTTGTCGCCTTGAGGATAAAGGCATCGCCATATCCAAGTCTGAATATGGATCTAAAACAGATGCCTATGCTGTCTTTAGTCAAATTGATTTAAAGACTACTTCAGGCACTTTCTAATTTGCCATTAAAGATATTTGCTTCGGGCAAAGCTGCTCCTTCTGCTTCTGAAGAGTGAATCATTAGCTGCAACACCTCTTTGGCATTGCTCAAGGCTTCTTCATATGTATCGCCATAGGTGTGGCAAAGTTCACCCCACTCAGGGAGGGTAACGACAAAACAATTGTTTTTTTTAGACCACTGAATTACCATACTGTAATTTAACATTTAAATATCGCTCTGTTCGGCTTGCAAAAGTGGATCAACTATTTCCGTTATTTAATGATTGGCTCAATCAGAATGGCAGCCTTGATTGATTTTCTCGGTGATTTAAAGTTTAGGTATACCTTCTACCCAATCTTAAATAAAGATTTCCTGAACGTCATCTTATACAAATCTTAAAGCGGACACGGTTTATTTGGCGATCGCTCACTCCGAGACTAGAGCGTGTCATCAATTAAAAAAAGCATTCTTCCTCTTAATTGATGACAAGCCCTAAGAAAAAGTTATAAAACTAAGTAAAAGTTAATTTTTCAGCTTTGCATTTAAACTAAACAGTTTAGTAACATACAAATCTGTTGATAAATGATGAGATATGGGTAAAAAATGTACGAACAAACATTTAATGAGCTAGACCAGTAGTTGTATCTATAGAAACATTCAATGCAAAAAACACATGTATTCAATGTGATAAAGACATGTCTTTTTATATTTTGTTACGCATTATACAAATTAGCTTAGGAAATCTTCATAACCTTAAGATCAAGAGTTAAATTAAGTGCAACAGCAGAGAATAACATAGCTAACTCCTTGTCTGTTCCAAGCTTGTAG
>JBCCNG010000193.1:0-7665 GCA_039025955.1 Cyanobacteria bacterium P01_C01_bin.72
CATTAATTGGTACTCAGGCTTATTTCCGAGGCGAACAGACAAAACCCATTCATGAGCGCAACCTAAAATCAGCATCTTTTGAATTATTAGCAAAATCATTTACTGCAAGAGATATTGATTATGGCGAGCGCATCCCTGCTTTTGCTCTCGATACCTACACCAGCAGCAACCTACCAAAGGCATAGAATTTATAACTAAGTCACATTTGAGTAATATTGCTTAATAGCAGACAATCCTGAGAATCAGCAAGCGATCATGTTCAGTCTTAGCCGAGCTAACCGCAACCCAAATCTCAGGATTGTTGTGATCTATGTAATAGAAAGGAAAATTTTAGAAATATTAGAGGAATTAAAGCCATAGCTGACTAGAAAACGAGCAGAAAGATTTAGACTTTCTTGCTATTGTCTCTAAGTTACTATTCAGCAGTAGCCAGTTCTGTACTGCCACGAGTACGACGGCGAGTTAAAGTGTTGAACAGCATTACGCCTATTGCTTTGACCAAATTACCTTCAAGCTCTTGGAACAATTCCATGTTTCTGCCGAAGGCGGCGTTTGCCTCATCAACAATTTTTTCGGCAGTAGCCTGATCAATAGGCAGTTCATCCATTGCCGCACGATACTTATTTTTGAAAGCTTTTTCGTCGGCAATGTTATTAAACTCATAAAAAGCAGTTCCTTCGCCATCGGTGAGATTCATTGCTCTCTGAGCAATTTTCTTCAAGATTTGTCCTCCAGAAAGATCTCCTAGATAGCGAGTGTAGCAATGGGAAACTAGCAGCTCGGGATTATTCTGAGCTACCTCGCGAATGCGGGCAACATATGCTTTGCCTGCCTTAGTATTCTTTGCTTCCTCACGCCAGTTAGCACCGTAGTAAAAATGCAAATCTTGCTCCAAACTCTGTTTGCGGTTGAGTTCGGGGAAATAAATTTGGGAGATGACAGGATAATCTTTTAATCGCTCCATTTCTTCTTCCATAGCTGAATAGACGAAATAGAGGCTAGTCACTAACTTGCGATAGGACTTCTTTTCTACTACCCCTTTGAGAAAACATTTTACAAAACCGACGTTTTCCGCCATTGTGTGAGATGTTTTTGTTCCCTCGCGCAACATTGTGGCTAAATTAACGCTCATACTAAATTCCTTTTGTTTATGATTAACTGATAGACCTTATATTCTGTAGCAAAAGATCCAAAAATACTATCTAGTCTGCTAGCGTAAACTGAATTAATGACAATTGTTATTAAGAATTTTTACATTCCTGGTGGTAGTAAAAAGATATCTCGTGACAAGATTTCTGTCAGTGATGCGAGACAGCAGTAGCTTGAGTTAGAAATGTAAGCCAAATCGTAAATCGAAGGCTAAGAGCTTTGAAGCGAAATACTCTTAACTTTTACTATTCTGGCTAAATACTATGGCTGTATCTCCTAAGCGGATTGTCAGAATTAGTAAGTATCTCAGCTATCATCTGCGTCATCGACCAGACTTAATTAAATAGATAATTTTTCCTTCAGCTTGAGCGAGTTAAAAACAGTTGTCGAGCAGAATGACAAGCAACGTTTTTCCTGTGATCTAACAGGAAAACTGATTAGAGCAAATCAAGGACATAGTGTAGAGGTGGATTTACAACTGCAACCATTTGCTCCGCCTTTAACTTTGTATCATGGTACTCATTTAGATGCCCTAGAATCGATCTTGCAAAATAGTCTGCGAAAGATGAATCGTCATCATGTTCATCTATCTACTGAACGCTCTACAGCGCAAAAAGTTAGTTCAAGAAGAGAGCAGGCGATCATATTAGAGGTTAATACTGGCGAGATGGCTAAAGTTGGATTTCAATTCTACTGCTCGGACAATGGAGTTTGGTTAGTCGATCATGAGCCGCCAAAATACATTCAGCCAATTGCTAGTTCACTCAATACCTAAAACTAGCTTCAAGAAGCTCACAAAATTAGGTTTGATGTCGTCTTAAAGACGGAAATTAATCGAAATTAAAGGATGAATTGATCGATTGCTTAATGAAAATTTACTAATCTTTAACTTATGATGGCTAACTTAAACATAATGAGCATTTTTGCTTATAATCATTAGAGGGTTTGTTAAACATCCTAGTTTTTTGTGTTAATTCAAGAAGTTACATAAGCGCTTTATTACCAAAAATAAATATCAACCATATTTTAATATGCCCAGAATACTAGTAATTGACGACGATCCTGCAATCTCTGAATTAGTCTCTATCAATCTAGAAATGGCTGGTTACGATGTTAATCAGGCAGAAGACGGTATTAAGGGACAGGCTCTAGCAGTGCAGCTACAGCCAGATCTCATTATGCTTGATTTGATGCTGCCGAAAGTTGATGGCTTTACAGTTTGCCAAAGATTACGTCGTGATGAGCGCACTTCAGATATTCCCATTCTGATGCTGACTGCTTTGGGACAAACTCAAGATAAGGTTGAGGGTTTCAATGCTGGAGCGGATGATTATCTGACGAAGCCTTTTGAAGTAGAGGAAATGTTGGCGAGGGTTAGAGCTTTGCTACGCCGTACTGACCGTATCCCTCAAGCGGCAAAACATTCAGAGATTCTCAATTTTGGACCTTTAACTTTAATTCCAGAGCGTTTTGAGGCGATTTGGTTTGAAAAAACAGTTAAGCTGACTCACTTAGAGTTTGAACTACTCCATTGTCTCCTACAGCGTCATGGTCAAACTGTTGCTCCTCCAGAGATTCTGAAGGAAGTTTGGGGTTATGATCCTGATGATGATATTGAGACAATTAGAGTTCATATTCGCCACTTGAGAACCAAGCTAGAGCCAGATCCTCGTCATCCCAACTATATCAAAACAGTTTATGGTGCAGGATATTGCCTAGAACTTCCGAGTGCCGAGCAAATGATTGTTCAAGAAGATAAAGTTACTGCCTAGTAGAGAGGAGAGTCGGTCATAGTTAAGTTCTGAGCGTTAATTAATTAAAATGCCATTGGAGCGAAATATCGACTTTTCTTCTACTTAGAATTTACTAAGATTCTAAAAATCGACTGTTATCAAAGATAAATCGGCAGCAATCAGTGCTGTACCATAGGCTGCTTGAGTGACTTTAGCTGATGTAACTGGTATCTTCAGGTTTCTCTGACGAATACTTTGCCACACAGTATTTTTCGCTCCACCTCCTGCTGTGTAGACATTAGTTAGCCGTTCTGCGCCCAAGCTTTGTAGTTTTTGATATCCTAACTTTTCGATTCGGGCAATACTTTCTAACAGTCCGTGAAGAAATTCCTGGGGATCACAAGGACGAGGTTCGAGATTTGGCAGCAGATTTGGATCGTTGATGGGAAAACGATCGCCTGGCTTGATTAGAGGGTAATACTCTAGGGGACTAGCTATGTTGGGGTTGATTTGGGCTGAAAGCTCCTGAAGTTGTTGTTCGCTAAAGAAGTGTTCTAAGACCGCGCCACCTGTGTTTGATGCACCACCCGTAAGCCAAAGATTTCCTAACCTGTGGCTATAAATTCCAAATTCGGCGGCGGTGACTTTAGTGCGACTCAGCAGCTTTAAAACTAGAGTTGAACCGAGGGAAGTTACGGCTTCTCCTGGTTGATTCGCGCCACTAGCTAAAAATGCCGCAATACTGTCGGTTGTGCCAGTTTTAATTAGGCAGTGGTGAGGTAGATTTAAGCGATCGCAATTTGCTGCTGTTAACTCTTTGATAGGCATTCCAGGAGACAAAACTTGGGGATAGAGTTGATTAAAGGGCAAATTTTGTAACCACGCAGGATAGCATAGGTTATCTAAGTCATATCCGAGTTTCAGAGCATTATGATAGTCGCTAATGCCCAACTGTCCGTGGAGTAAATAAGCTAGCCAGTCAGCCTGATGGAGTAGATAATGAGCTTGAGAAAAATAAGATTGCTCACTCCACCAGAGCAATTTTGCCAGACTAGACGTGCTGCTCACCACAACATGATCATTTGGAGCGATCGCCTTAACTTGTTCTAAAACTTCTTGTCCCTGAGCATCGTTGTATAAAAGAGGTTCGGTAATCGATATTCCCGCAGCATCACAGAGTAATACCGTTGAGGAAGTGCCGTTGATAGCGATCGCTCTAAGATTGCTTCTAATTTCTAGGGGAATTTGAATAATTAGCTCGAATAAAGTATCTCGCCAAGCGGAAATTAGTTGACGAGGAGCAATATTATCGAAACTAGACTCTTGCGTGCTGACAATATTTCGTTGTCGATTAATGGCGATCGCTCTTGCTCCAGAAGTGCCAAAATCAATACCGAGATAATAGTCGTATATAGCCATATGATATTTTTTAACTTGCAATCATTTAGGCGATCGCTAAACATTGCCGAATTAGAGCAAGCCATTCTGGTGAGCTAATTAAAGTCTGAACGTCGAGCTGATTACCGTATTCGGCAGCATAATTTTTAAATGATGCAATCCAGTCTAAGGGAATTTGACTCGGATATTGATCGCTATAAGCCTGAGACTCAGCCAAATAATCTCGCATTTGGTTTATATAACCTGTTTCGTACAGTCGCCATGCAGCCCAAATTGAGCTTTGATAGCGGGATTGAGCTTCCAGATTTTTGATCTCTGGACTCAGATTGGGTTGAGCAAAAAAACTGGCGGTAATTTGATTCAGTTCACGAGCCTGCAAGAGGGCGTTTTTTGAGGCATTAGCTTCATGTTGACGATACTGCACCGTTACCTCTTTTACCCAAGCCGCAGGGCAATCTATCTGCGCTAGACGCAGAACCAGATCCACATCGGGAGTTTGTTCTAAAGCTGTATCAAAACCACCGACGCGCTCTAGCCAGGTACGACGAAACATCATCGCCCCCAAGAATACTGGTTTCCAGATAATTAAGTTGGCAGAGCTAAGGTGAGGGATGTGATGCCAAGGCTCAACGGTAGCTTGAGTTGTCGGGGCTGTATTTTGGCGATCGCTCTGAAAAATCTGCCAGCCACTATTAACTATACCGAGATGCGGATGGCGATCAAGTAATGCTGCTTGATCAGATAGCTTATGGGGTAGCAGAACATCATCCTGATCCAAAAAAACAATATAGTCTCCCATCGCCGCTGCTAAACCCAGATTACGACTAGCTGCTACCCCTTGATTAGCTTGCGGAAAATATCTTACCTTGGGGCAATACTGCTGAACTATTTGCGCGGTATTGTCCGTTGAGCCGTCATCAACAACAATAATTTCATAGTCACCATAGGTTTGTTGCAAGACGCTATTGATCGCTGCGGCTAAAAAGCGATCGCCATTGTAGGCGGGAATAATTACACTAACTTTTACCACAATTTCTACTGCCTGGAGACACTCTTTTGCGATTATTAATTATTAATAATCAATTGTCGATTAGCAATTTCAGAATAGAGCTGCTCTAACTTGTTGATATTCTGCTCCAGAGTATATCTTTCTAGCACTCTTTGACGGGCTTTCTTTCCTAGTAAAGCAGTCATTTCAGGTTGATCGCGAAACAGGGGCAAAAGAGTTTTAAGCTGTGCCGCCACGTCCTGAGTATCTAAGACTACTCCTGCGCCATGGTCTAAGACTTCTCCGTCTGCTCCCGCATCGGTTGCCAGACAAGCTACACCACAGGACATTGCCTCTAACAGAGAGATCGATAATCCTTCGACCAAAGAAGGCAAGATAAACACATCAGCTGCCCGTAAAATATTAATCCGCTGCTGCTCGTCGGCAACATACCCGAGCCAAATAATATTGTCTTCCTTACCATAACTTAGCTGGAGAGAACTTCTTAACGGTCCATCTCCTACCATCAATAGCTGACAGCCATTGCCCAAAGCCGACAACTTCCAGGCTTTTAAGAGAGATTCAATGTTTTTCTCCGTAGCAATCCGCCCCTGATAGACAAACAGCGTTTCCGCCCTTAGCTGATACTTGAGACTAGAGTAGCTGGGAGAATACTTATTTTGATCCACACCATTGGGAATAATCACCACGCGATCGCCTGGGACACCCAACTTCAGCAATAAATCCCGCTGTATCTCACTAAAAACAATTACACGGTCGTAGCGAGCCAGAAAAGGGGCATAGAGCTGATAAGTGAGGTATTGGGTACTTGACTTAAGATTACGAATTTTACTGTCAAAAGGGGGATGAAACGTGGCGACAAGAGGAATATTTAACTCTTCACAGATATCGGGGAGCAAAAAATCTAGGGGCGATAAAGTCAAAGAGGCGTGAACCAGATCTGGCTGAAGTTGCTGAAGCGATCGCAACAGGATCTTGCTCGATTTTAGAGTGGGGATGGTGTATACCTGAGATTTATAAATAAACGGTAGGGATACTTCATGGCAGTTTGACCAGTCATAATCCTGCTGGCTGACATGATGCTCATAATCCGTTTGTGGTTGAGAAAAATGCAAAAAACTGACCTGATAGTTTCGATCTAACAGAGCGTTAGTTATTTCCCGACCATAGGTTACATTGCCACAAAAAGGCGATTTTTTTCCCAGCCAAGCGATATGCATTCAAATGCTCGTGTTTCCAGGCAGTTACAAAAGTACAAGCGATGTTAGACATAATACGTCTGATGTGGATTATCTTGGAGCAAGTTTGCTAGCTCTTAGCTGCGCATACGCGCTGCGGTTTTAGCTCTCATGTTAAATCTAAGATTGAACTCAAAAAGCATTACTCGATCAATTTTCTGAGCTACACACAGCATCAGCAATGGGTTTTAGAGCTTTTTAATTCAGATCAGACGTATAATTGCTATTTATTAGCTTTAGTTAATTTACCAGATTAGGTGCAAACTCTGGCTTTTTCCCGATAAATTCTGCTTTTTTGCAGGAGAGAGGGAGCAGCAAGGAAAAATAATAAGATTTGATTATGTCCTAACCTTGATCGGTAATGCTATGACTGTCTGAAGTAGCCAGATAAAAAGCAATACCGTTGTTCCCTTCGAGCTGATAATTGGGGGAATTGTGCAGTAGATTATCCCTGGCGGCGGCGCTAGAAACTAGTAAATGGGTATCGGTTTGGGGGTTATAGAGACGATAGATGGGAACAGTACCAACTTGCTGACTCTCGTATCCATAATAAGCAACGCCTTGAGAACTGTAGTGGTCTAAATTGCCGGTAATAAAGTCTCGCTCACTGGCAAAAATTGTGTCTAGATGTGTTCCTGTATCAAGGTTGAGAAAGCGGTAAACTGGCTTTGCCCCATCGAGAAGTTCAGTATTTTCTGCTGCGAGACTCAAAGAGCCACCGATCAGATTATCTTGCTTTAATTGTTCTGAGAGATCGCTATGGAAATTCTCTGTTTGAACTGTGGTATAAAAACCCTGTTCAGGCTCATGTTTCCTTTCATCGGAGGTGATTTCTTGGTTTGGCTGATTAAGACTCTTGCCTGTTTCCTGTTGGAACGGCAGGCTATGATTGTCTGTACTGTCTAAATCAGCAGTGGTATGGAGATCATTTTGGATTAGCTGCTCCTCTGCTGTTAGAGAGCTTAATACCCTCCCCTTGAAGCGATATTTCCCTGTGTCGCCGCCGCTACCGCTTAGGGATACAGAGGGATCGAAGTCTTGATTTCCTGCCCCTGTTATTGCCAATACTCGCTACTATGCGGCAATAACAGGGGCAGGAAACGAAGACTTCGATCCCTCTGTATCCCTAAGCGGTAGC
>JBCCNG010000194.1:0-7660 GCA_039025955.1 Cyanobacteria bacterium P01_C01_bin.72
CTTTTAACTTGTCTGAGAGATAGGGTTTAAGCATTTTGCCCCATTCGGAAAACTGGGTAAAAATTAACGAGCGATCTCCCTCATCGACAATTTCTTCCAGCATTTCTTCCAGACGCAGCAGTTTTCCCGAGCGATCGCTAAAATCTTCTGTCTTCACAATTGCCTTTTTATTACCATCTTTATCCAGTAGTTCAGGATGATTGCAAAGCTGTTTCAGACGCAATAGCAGGGTGAGAATTAAGCCACGACGTTTAATACCGTCTGAATCTTCAATCTCTTCCAGGGAGTTATCTACAAGCTGCTGGTAGAGTTCTGCCTGTTCTGCCGATAGTCCACAGAAGACGTTCATCTCCTGCTTATCGGGTAAGTCTTGAATGATGTTTTTATCGGTTTTTAAGCGACGGAGAATAAATGGTTGCGTTAAAGAACGGAGGATATTTAAAGATTCGCGATCGCCATATTTTTCAATCGGTGCGGCAAATCGCTTTTGGAAGAAGTTGCGATTACCCAAAAAGCCAGGATTGAGAAAGTCCAGAATCGACCATAGTTCCGTTAAACGATTTTCGACGGGTGTTCCTGTTAAGGCAATACGAAAACCAGCGGGAATTTCACGCACTGCCTGAGACTGTTTTGCTGTGGGATTTTTAATGTTTTGGGCTTCGTCTAATACTATTCCTTGCCAATCGATAGTCGCCAGGGTTTTTTGATCACGGTAAACCAAAGAGTAGCTGGTAATTACCAGATTTATACCTTTGACCTTACTCGCAAAGGTTTTTCCCTGTTCTCGGGAACTGCCATGATGAATCATGGCCTTTAACTTGGGGGCGAACTTTCTAACCTCTCGTTCCCAGTTATTAATTACCGAGGTGGGGCAGACTAATAAAGTTGGTTTTTTCAACAGCTTTTGCTGCTTGAGATTGAGCAAAAAGCCAATAAGCTGCACTGTATTATGACAAATAATGTTATTGGCGACAAAATTGTGGTGTATTGGCACCTCAAAGTCATATACCCAGCCATTGTAATCTATTGTTTCAACAGATTTAATTTTGCAGTAAAAAACCTCTCTATCTAGCAGGCTTTGTAACTGCTGCTTTTTAGATTTTAAGTATTGGCGATCTAAGTTTTGATATGCTGCTAAAGTTTTTTCCGTCCATTTTGATTGTTTTAACTGTCGATAGTCTGCTTCAGCTTTCCCTGAGACAACATTTTCGATGCTATCAATTACTTTTGCCAAACTGCAATCTGAAAATTCTTGAGCACCATCAATATAGACTGTATTTTGCATTCCTAAATGGCGAATTGGTAATTTAGAAGTAGCTACAATATCTGCTACAAAAGACGATGCAGGAATACCTTCAACATTAGTATTGTTAGATCTAGTGCCAAGTTGTTTCAGTTTTTTCTGCTTAGTCGCATCGTTGAATCCAATTTTTTGATAGAATAGTCGGGCTGCATTTCCCCCCATAGTTCCTATATAGTAATCTCGGTATATTCCACTACCGTTAGTAGCTCTTTTAGACTTTTTAGCGATTCGTAACCAAATACCAAAGCGCCTAAATAAAATTGATAATTGTTCAATCAATAAAGCAGAAGCAGTACTAATTTCAATATTTCCCGTATTTACAGTGACTGAAGCCTCCGCATCACAATAGTTACTTAGAAATATCTTTTGAGTAGTCAAATTACCTTGCATAATGAATTGTGGAATCGATTTCTCAGAGGATTTCTTTCCCCACTGATATCCTCTTTTCTCTAAAAATGCCTGATACTCTGTACTATTGATATTTAGATAACTAGTTTTTTCACCATCTGGAATACGAATTCTAGCTTGATTAATTTCTATTTGGTGCTTATTGGCTATCTTTACTAGAGTTTGTCTCAAATTTTCTAGCACAGCAACGGATTTCTGAAATATATTAACCGTGGCGCGTTTACTATTTTCCCATCCCTCAGCGATTTGCCATGCTAATAGTTTGGTTAAATCATGGTCTACTTTATTATTTATGCCATATATTTTGCTGGGAACACAGACATAATCTCCTGCCTCTAGCTGATTTTTCCAGCCAAAATTCGTTAGTAGTTTATGACGTTGAGTAATAGTAATGCTGTTGCCATCTTCTAAATTAATTTTCGATACTTTCTCTTTTATTTTCTGACGATATAGATTGCTAATCTCAGTCACAATTATTTTGCCTGTAACTTCATCGAGAGAATTTACCAGCAGCTTTTGTTTGGGCTTACTCCAATATCCTTCACCATCAAATTGAGTTGCTTGAGCATATTCTTGCCAAATTTCGGCAGCAGATTGAGGCAATCCATTCACCTGTATTTGAGTCTGGGGTAAAACACATTTACCCAAACCCATATCGTCTGCCAGACACGCCCCCAAGCCCCAAGTTTCGAGGAAAGATAGCCAGCCCACACCTTTTGCCTGATAGGGACGCAACTCCCCCTTAAAGTTCTTAATGTTGTTAACAGGTTCAACTGATTTATCGTCAGAAAGATTATCTAATAAACCTGCTAAAACCCCCGTTGGTTCAAACTTGACTACCGGCAACTTCGCCAAGGTTTTGGTGTCTCCAGTAGATAAACGCAGAGCATCTTCTACCGACAGATCTAGCTGTTCATTTGACTTATCTAATACCGACTGGGCAGCCCTAACATCTGCTGGCTGGAGAGCAATCCACTGCCCGTCTATTTCCACAATTGGCGACTTTTGCGCCAAGAGCTTTTTAAAGTCTGCTTTCGATACTGTGCGATCGCCTACTGCAATTTCGAGCTTATACTTGAGCATACTGTGTAGACTGAGCCGCTCTCCTTTTTTCTGCGACACCCCCGCCGTCATTTTAATTCCCAGTCTTTGTTCGGTATTGTCATTCGTCAAACCTGGCGGCAGAATTACCCCCAAACCATTGTCTCGTAACTGCCACACCCTGGCACGAATAAACTCATAAACCTGAATTGGATCTAAAGTACAGCTTACTGGATGACTCTGATTAAGACTGGTTAAAATAGGTTCATAAATGCGTGTGGCTAATCCTAAACCCTTGAGTAGTGTTTCCTGGGGATTTTCAATCGTGCGATCGCCAATTTTGAGGAAATCTAGCCCACATTGCCAGATTGTTGCCGCATCAACAATAAAATCAGTATTATCTAAAGCCTGTAAATAATAATTTAGCGACCAGTCTGGCTGTTCCTTATTTTCTTTAGTTTCCGCAGGGGGAGTGAGGACAAAACACACTCGGTAACGATTTAAACCCAGTTCATTTTGGCGATTGACAATATACTCACTAATGGGCAGAGTCCAGCTATAAAGAGCATTAGTCAGACGATTAGCGTTTCTTTGATTGGTTTCTAGAATTGGCGCTTGAGCCAGCGATCTCAGCCAGGGTTCAACAGTGATATCTTTGTAAGTATTGGGATTGTAATCGATCCAGGGACGCAATCTCTCGTCCAAAATGAAAGAAAGCGATCGCAACAATAACTCCTCTTCGGTAACATCAGCCTGAGATTCTTCGGCATCGAGATAGGCTAAACAAGCCTCTGGTAAAGCTTGAGTAAATTTGGCTAGGCGAATACGATCTACTTCACTATCGATTACAGGTTGCCAGACGCTTTTATAGTTGGTTCGACGGGACTTCTTAACTTCAATTCCTGGGAGAAATTTCTGTCGGACAATCAAATCTAACGCCCAGCGATATATGTGCGACCAGTAGCGAATATCTCCTGCTAAATAATCTGTCTTGGACTGCATAGATCTCCAAGATAAAACCTGCAATAATTCAATGGTTTCGCTGGGAGTCAGACGGAAGCCCTTGACCTCCCATAGATACAAATCAAGGTTAGACTCATTTTCAACGGCGTTTCCTGCAAATACAGGCTGAACTTTCTTACTGTCCGCTGTCTCGGTAATAATGGTCGGCATTCCCACTAGCTGGGTATGCCATCTACTTTGGCTGAGAATGTCTTCAACATCCAATTCATGACCATAGAACAGATCGAGCAACTCTCCCCGCTTTAAATTGAAGGGATGCACAAAATCTCCTGCCTTATTAAGGGAGAATTTTTCATTAACTAGAGAACGCCATGCCTGTCCCCAGACAAAGAAATAATCTTGACCTGCATTGACGATCCAACTGCCGTGAATAATTGACATAGTTATCTTGATTGAGACTTATCCAGCCAGGGGTTAGGATAATGATTCTGCCACCTGGCTGTAGTTGAACATATGAACGAACTTTCCCTTCAGTCCCATCACTGATTCGTTGGAGAAGAAGCTTCGCAAAGTTAATTATTCATTGTAGCAAGTTACGCTCCTGGTATCTCCTACTTTAATTATTCGTAAACTCTTGATATTCTCCTCCCAAAGACTCAACAATAGATTTAGTATTAGCTTGCAGCATTTTTAAATAGCTATCTCCATTGCTTCCTGCTGCCCCGATTGAATCGGAATATAGCTCCTGGGGGGCTAGCTTGACCCCCGCCTCCTCGGCAACGGTGGTGATTAATTGCGGATTAATGGTTGTTTCAGCAAAAATAGCGGGTATTTGCATTCTTTTGATATCATTTGCTAGATTCTTAACTGTTTGGGCGCTTGGCTGTTCTTCCGTACTAATACCAATTAAAGTCCCTGCCATTTCCAAGCCATAGGCGTTAGTGAAATATTGAAAAGCATCGTGGGTTGTTACTAGTTTCCGTTGTGCGGGAGGGATAGTGGCAATCTGCTCACTAATCCAGTTATCTAGCAGTTGCAACTCAGCAATCAACTCCTCTGCATTAGCTGTAAATTCCGCAGTATCTTCGGGAGATAGTTCAATTAAGCGATCGCGAATTGCTTCCGTCATGGCGATCGCATTTTCGGCATCACCCCACACATGAGGATCTGGTTCTTGCTGCCCCTCATAGTCAAAATTGAGTGGCTCTACTACTTCCCCTACGGCAAACTTGACCGCATTAACTCCCGTTGAGTTAATCATCTTGATAATTCCTGGCTCAAGATTAAACCCGTTATACAAAATTAAACCTGCCTGCTCTAGTGCCACGCTATCTTTGGGGGTTGGCTCATAAACATGAGGATCTGCCCCTGGCTGTAATATCCCCTGGTGGTCGATTTCATCTCCTCCCACGGTTTGTGTCAGGTCGGCAATGATGGTATTCGTCGAAACTACTTTCGGGAGGCTGCTGTCAACATTATCTGTGCTGCTGTTGCATCCTCCCAGGAGAAAGCTTAAACCGATGCCGATACCAATAAACCACTTACTAAGCTGGAATTGTTTGCTAATCATATTGTCTTCGGTGTCAAACCTGTCTTGACATGTTTATCATATTTCTTTCATAATATTTATCATAATCCTTTCATATTTTACTTGAGCCATGAGCTATCCAACAGCGATCGCCGTTGACAATTTAGGAGTTTGTTACCGTACAGTGGAAGCCTTACGGGATATTTCTCTTAATCTTGTCCCCGGGAAGGTGACGGGGGTATTTGGTCCTAATGGCGCGGGAAAAAGCACTTTGGTTAAAGCTATGCTGGGGTTAATACCTGCTAATAGTGGCTCTGTTTCCTATGATGGTCAACCAATTGTAGAGAATTTAGACAGGATCGCCTATGTTCCTCAGCGATCGCAAATCGACTGGACATATCCTGTAACGGTGTGGGATGTGGTGATGATGGGTCGTGTGCCTAAAACTGGCTGGTTTCGGCGTTTTTCTGGTATAAGTCGCCGTGCAGCTATGGCAGCACTGGAACAGGTAGAAATGAGTGAATACAAACATCGTCCTATCGGTCAGCTTTCGGGAGGACAGCAGCAGCGGGTATTTCTAGCCAGATCCTTGGCACAACAGGCAGACGTATTCTTTTTTGATGAGCCATTTGTCGGGGTAGATCAAAAGACCGAGGATATTATCTTTAATATCTTCCATCAGCTTGCGGATGAGGGCAAAATTGTGGTGGTGGTCAATCATGACTTGGGTGAATCGATTACTAATTTTGACGAACTAATTTTGCTCAACAAAGAGATAATTGCTTCGGGAGATAGACAGCAAGTTCTGCAAGACGAAAATTTACAGCGTGCTTATGGTGGTAAAGTAATGTTCTTTTCGGAAGACAATTAGGTGTCGATCATTGTTGATAGCTGATAACTAAAGACTATATAATTTGTCGCCAGTATTTGTCTGTTTCTTATTACTGCGATCACAATTCAACGGACAAACATCAAGGAAATTCCCGCTAAAGAAATTACTACGCCTAATATTGCTCTCAAACTAATCTTTTCCCCTTGCAAAGCAACGAGGGGCAGAATAAACAAGGGGCTAGTAGCTAAAAAAGTTTGGGCGATACCTGTCGGAGCAAACTTAAGGGAGGTTTGCTGTAGCCAAATACCCAGATAGGTACTGCCAAATGCCGCGATTGCGATTATCCCCAAGCTGCGCCAGGGTAGTCGCCATTTTACAGCAGGAGGTTTGGCTGTAGGAAACAGCAATAAGCCGACAACAATTATCGTTCCCCCAACTAAACGGATCAGGGTACTTTCTAAAGGACTAATATCCGACTGAACTAGGGCAAAACGAGAGATAACCGCCCCTGTCGCTTGAGCTATCGCCGCTAGCAGCCCCCAAATAATTCCAAGACGTGAAACAATAGTATGATCCAGAGGACTGCGTTCGCTAATTACCCAGGCGATGCCTAAAATCGTTAACAGAATACCGCACCAGGCACTAGAGGTAAGCTGTTCGCCAATAAAAATCAATGCTAATAACGCGCCCATAGGGGGAGAAGAGGTTTCCAGTAGCAAAGTGCGTCTTGCACCTAGGGTATTTAACGCCGCAAAATATGCCGTATCTCCCAAACCAATACCGATTACGCCGCTCAGAGTAAGTAAAACTATCGTAGAGGTAGATAAACCAGTAAACGCCGCACCTTGAATTAAGAGAGTGATAGTAATAAAAGCGATCGCAATTATACCCTTATAAAGATTTAACTGTAGCGGGGGAATCTTTAACCCCAAGCGACTATAAACCACCGATGATATTGCCCATAGCAGCGCCGCACTCAAAGCCGCTATTTCGCCGATGTAGTTATTGATAGTCATTTTCACTGTTCACCGCTAACGCAGTTCCTCATAAGCAATCGATATAGCCAACGGGCAGCATAACCAGTTGTTTTACCGATAATCAATTTACCAAATTTCCTTTTAATTCCTCTAACTGTTTCTTCTTCCGGTTATATTCTTGGGGTTTTGGTTTGCCGAATACACCTCGACGCAAACGATGCCAGCTCATTCCTACTTGAAACAAGAGTCGCTTAATAGTTTTGGTACTGACAGTAATATCCCACTGTTCTTTAATCTTTTGTCTTACTCGCTTTAATTGCTGAGGATAACGTTTTGCCCAGTCTTTAATTTGTTCAATTTGCTGGTCATTAAAAGTTTTTTGTCTTCCTCTTCCTGGTCGATTATATAATCCCACTAATCCCCTTGATTCCCAGGCATTAAACCAGTTGTATAAAGTTTTTTCACTTACCTGAAAAATCATCTTTAACTGTTTTAGCTTTACTCCTTGACTTTTGAGGAGTAAGCAGTGAGAACGTTGACGCACCTGGTGATGGCTACTTTGTCTATAGATTCGTTTTAATAGTTTTTGAGTTTCAAAATTAATTTGA